>JAYSWK010000034.1:0-2459 GCA_043718085.1 Rhodobacterales bacterium | reverse complement strand
AGCTGATCCCGATTGTCGAGATTTGCGGCGGGCCGCTAACCGCGCCCGAAACCGTTCAATTCGCCTGCAGCATGATGACGGCGGTGGGCCAGACACCGGCGGTCATGCACAAGGAGGTTGACGGGTTCATCATCAACCGCCTGCAATTTGCCCTGCTGCGCGAGGCCTGGTCGATGTGGGCGAACGGGATTGCCAGTGCCGCGGACATTGACGCCAGTTTCAAGCTGTCGCTGGGGCGGCGCTATTCGATCACCGGCCCGATCGAGAGCGCCGAACTGGGCGGGCTGGACATCATGCACAAGTTTGCCGAGTTTCTGCTGCCCGATCTGGACATCTCTGCCCAGCCGCCTTTGGCCCTGTGGGATTTGGTCAAGGCCAGGCATTTCGGGTTGAAATCAGGTCAGGGCGTTTACGACTGGACCCAACGCGACGGCAAGGCACTGCTTGCGGCGCGGGCCGACCGGCTGTTTCGCCATATCGCCGAAGACTGACGCAACCCGTGCGGCGCAAACTGCCGCAATGCACGCGCAGCCATGGCATTTCCGCGCAACCGCGTTATGGTGCGCCCTGACTGACGGGAGCCGCGCCGAGCCATCATGCATCTTGACGTCCTTGACCTGCGCAATTTCTACTACCGGACCCAACTGGGACGGGTGGCGCAGCGCGCAATCCGCGACCGCCTGGTCGAGATGTGGCCGCCCTTGGCCGGGCAGACGGTGGTTGGCTTTGGCTTTGCGGCCCCGTTGCTGCGGCCCTATCTGACCGAAGCGCGCCGTGTCATCGCCCTGATGCCCGCGCCGCAGGGGGTGATGCCCTGGCCGACGGGGGAAGGCAATGTCTCGGTCCTGTGCGAGGATGAAAACTGGCCCCTGTCCACGGGTTTCGTGGACCGCCTGATCGTGATGCACGGGCTGGAAACCTCGGAAAACGCCAGCGCGGTGCTGGAGGAAAGCTATCGCGTGCTGGGGCCGGGGGGGCGGGCCGTGTTCATCGTGCCGAACCGCATCGGATTGTGGTCGCGGCGCGATGGCACGCCCTATGGCTTTGGCCGCCCCTATTCCAACGGCCAGCTGGAGGCCGATCTGAAACGCCACGGCTTTACGCCGGAACGCAGCCAGACCGCCCTTTTCGCCCCGCCTTCGCAGGGCAGGCTTTGGCTGCGGATGTCGCCCTTTTGGGAATGGCTGGGCAAGCGCGCGCCATGGCTGGCCGGCGGCGTTCTGATGGTCGAGGCCAGCAAGCAGGTCTATGCGCCGACGCGGGGCGGATTGGGGGCGATTGTGACCCGGCCCTTGCAAGGGTTGCAGGGCCTGCCCACCCCCCAAACCGTGCCGCGCCTGCGCGACTGATCGCCCGCCCTTATCCCGATCCCCCAGACCTGTTGGAGCCCTGTTCGTCAAAAGCGCCTGTGCCTGCGTCACGGTTCCTTTTTGTCGCAGCACTTCGGTGCAAATAACCCTGCCCTTCCCTGTTGCGGGGGTGAGGATGCTCTGCTATGGACGCCCGAAATCGAAAAGACGCAGACAGGTCCTGTGTGCGCCAACGGATTAACTTGATCCGGGCGGCGCTTGGATCAAGTGGCGAAAACAGCGGAAGGGTTGACGTGTCCGAACCAGCATCAATCTCACTCAGCATCGCCGGGCGCTATGCCCAGGCGTTGTTTGAACTGGCCAAGGAAGAGGGCGGGCTGACGGCGCTTGAAGCCGATGCCGATGCGCTTGGCGCGGCCTTGCAGACAAGCCCGGATTTCGCCGCCATGATCGCCTCGCCGGTCATCGGGCGGGATGAGCAGGCCGCTGCCGTGCAGGCCGTGGCCGCAAAGATGGGCGTCTCTGGTATGGTTGCAAATACCCTGGCCCTGATGGCCAGCAAGCGCCGCCTTTTCGTGATGCCGCAACTGGTGGCCGACCTGCAGCGCCGCATCGCCGATGAAAAGGGCGAAGTGACCGCAGATGTGACCTCTGCCTCGGCGCTGAGTGCTGCTCAGGTCAAGAAATTGATTGCCACGCTGAAAGCCAGCTCGGGCAAGGATGTCAAACTGAACGCCACCGTCGATGAAAGCCTCATCGGCGGTCTTATCGTCAAGCTGGGCTCGACCATGATCGACACGTCGGTCAAAGCCAAGCTCAACGCACTCCAGAATGCAATGAAAGAGGTTGGGTGATGGGTATTCAAGCGGCAGAAATTTCTGCAATCCTGAAGGACCAGATCAAGAACTTTGGCAAGGATGCCCAAGTGGCCGAAGTTGGCCGGGTGCTGAGCGTTGGCGACGGGATCGCCCGCGTCTATGGCCTGGACAATGTGCAGGCCGGTGAGATGGTGGAATTCCCCGGCGGAATCCGCGGGATGGCCCTGAACCTGGAAGTTGACAACGTCGGCATCGTGATCTTCGGAACCGACCAGGACATCAAGGAAGGCGACACCGTCAAGCGCACCAAGTCCATCGTGGACGTGCCGGT
>JAYSWK010000330.1:0-10661 GCA_043718085.1 Rhodobacterales bacterium | reverse complement strand
CCGCCGCCGGGACGTTTTTCGGCCTGTTGCTCGAAGCCCGTCTTGCCCTGAGGATGCCGGTCCTTGTGGCCCATCAGGGCACCGATCTCATCGGAATTGCCATGGGCTATGACACGGCAACTCCCGCCTGGCCTACCGAAATCAGTGCACGCTGGGCCAGGCTGGACCAGACGCACCCCGCACTGGCCGATCATTTCGCAGCCTATGACCGGGTTGTCGAAGCGGCGGGTCTGACGATGCCGCATTACAACCTGGGCGTCCTGGCGGTCCGGCCCGACCTTCATGGCAAGGGCATCGGCAAGGCCCTTCTTCTGGCCTTTCTGGATCTGTCCGATCAGGATCCGGCCTCGCAGGGGACAGCCCTTCAGACCGCCACGCCCGACAACCTGCGCATCTATGACCACTTCGGATTTGGCATCACGGCCTCGGGCCCGCTGGGTCAGGTCACACTTTGGTCGATGTTTCGACCAAAACCCACCAAGGAGAGACCTGAATGATCCGCCTGCGCGGCCAACTTGTCTGCATGTCCGAAGCCGAGGCCCAGGCCGTGCGCGCCCATCTGCCCGACCACATCGCCCTGACCCGCGCCGAGCCCGGCTGCCTGACCTTCGACGTCGCCGAAACCGACGATCCGATGGTCTGGGAGGTGATGGAATCCTTCCGCGACCGCCCAAGCTTTGATGCCCATCAGGCCCGCACCCGCGACAGCGCCTGGTTCGCCGCCACCCGCGGCATCCTGCGCGATTTCAAGATGGAAGAGATCGGCGACTGACGCGCGACCAAATCTTTTGACCAAAAGATTTGCAAATTTCTTGCAAGAAATTTGACCCGCTCAAAACCTGCCGTGCCGGGTCACCTCGGCCAGCGGTTGGCGATGGTTTGGCACTTCGCGCGCCCGCTGGTCCTCGGGCAGGATCGACGCATCGCCCCGCCGCCCCACAGCCACCAGGGCGTGCAGCACATGGTTTGCCGGCAAAGCCACAACCACCCCCAGCGCCGCGCCGTCAAACCCACCCATCGCATGGGCGGCAAACCCCGTCAGATGCGCCTGCAAGGCCAGATAGCCCCAGGCCGTGCCGGTGTCGAACGCATGGGCGCCGTTGGCCACCTCCTCCTCGCCCCGCATCACCGTGCCTTTCGAGGCCACGACAATCAGCGCCGCCGCCTTTTCCGCCCAGATCCGGTTGCCGGGGTTCAGCGCCCCTGCAACGGCATCAAAACCGGCCTCGCCGCGCAATGTCCAGACAAAGCGCCACGGCTGGCGGTTGCTGCTGGACGGCGCCCAGCGCGCCGCCTCAAGCAGGCTCAGCACCTCGGCTTCGCGCATCGGCGCATCCGTAAAGGCGCGCGGCGACCAGCGGTCGATGAACATGGGATCCACGGCCTGTTCGGCGCGACGCGGGTTGGAAAATGCGGCTGACATAACGGACCTCCCGGGTTGACCCCAGAGATAGGCCCGCACGACCACAATGCAAACCCGCATTCCGGCCTATCCAGCGTGAATGGATGAACAGATGCTGTGCGCTTTACACCTGCACTGGCACTTCATCCAGGATCGCGCTAGGTCAGGCCATGTCCGACAGCTCCCCCTCCCAATCCATATTTCGCCACCGCGCGTTCATCCTGTATTGGGCCGCCATGACCCTGATCACCGTCGGCTCGCAAATCGAGGCGGTGACCATCGGCTGGCAGGTCTATTCCCTGGGCCGCCTGTCCGGCACGATCAAGGAAGCGGCCTTTCTGGTCGGCATGGTCGGCCTTGTCCAATTCGGCCCGATGTTCGCGCTGACCCTGTTCGCCGGTTCGCTGGCCGACCGCATCTCGCGCCGCGCCATCGTCATGACAGCCATCGCAACCGAGGCTTTGGGCGTTCTCGGCCTGATGATGACCTCGCTTCAGGAAAAACCATCGCTGACCGTGATCTTTGCGATCGCCGCCCTGTTCGGTGCCTCGCGGGCCTTCTTCCGCCCCGCCGTCTGGGCCATGATGCCCATGCTCGTGCCGAAATCCGAAGTGGCACGCGCCATCTCGGTCTCATCGGTCGGTGGGGAAGCCGCTGTAATCATTGGCCCCTGGATTGGCGGACTTCTTGTCGCTTATGCCACGGCCACGGCCTATGGGGCGACCGCGGCGATCTATGCCCTTGGTCTGGCTTCCATGCTGTTCATCCGCCAGTCCACCACGCCCGAACGTCAGCACGGCAGCCAACTGGCCCTGATCCGCGAAGGTCTGGTCTATGTCTGGCAGAACAAGATCATCTTCGGCGCCATCTCCCTTGACCTGTTCGCCGTTCTGCTGGGGGGTGCCACGGCCCTTTTGCCTGCCTTTGCCAGCGATATCCTGCAAGTCGGCCCGACCGGCTTTGGCCTTTTGCGTTCTGGTCCGGCCATCGGGGCCGGGCTGATGGCTTTGGCCCTGTCGCGCTGGCCTCTCCAGCGCAGGGCCGGAACCCGGATGTTCTGGGCGGTTGCGGCCTTTGGTTTGGCGACGATTGTGTTTGGTCTGTCGCGCTCGCTCTGGCTGTCCGTCCTGGCCTTGGCCGTGCTTGGGGCCGCCGACATGATCTCGGTCTATGTCCGCCAGACCCTCATGCAGATCGTGACACCCGATCACATGCGCGGGCGGGTGTCCTCGGTCTCGGGCCTGTTCATCTCGGGCTCCAACGAGTTGGGCGAGTTTGAAAGCGGTGTCGTTTCGCGCTTTGTCGGCCCGGTGATGGCGGTGATCCTGGGCGGCATCGGCACCCTGATCGTCACCGGCGCCTGGGCGGCCATGTTCCCCGATCTGCGCCGCGCCGACCGGCTGGACGGCCAGGATGGCTGAGCCGCGGCCCATCGCGGCGGCCGTCTGGATGCTGGGCTCTGTCGTGGCCTTTACCGCCATGGCCATTGCCGCGCGCAATGTCTCCGCCGTTCATGACAGTTTCGAGGTGCTGATGGTGCGCTCGGCCTTCGGCTTTGCCCTCGTCCTGATCTATGGCCTGGCGCGGGGCCAATTGTCCGAGGTTACCACCGCCAATCTGCCCGGCCATTTCCTGCGCAACATCGTCCATTTTGCCGGACAGAACCTGTGGTTCATGTCCCTGACCCTGATCCCCCTGGCCCAGGTCTTCGCGCTCGAGTTTACCTCTCCCCTTTGGGTGATCCTGCTCGCCCCTCTGGTCCTGGGCGAGGCGCTGACCCCAAAACGTCTGCTGGCAACGGCTTTGGGTTTTGCCGGCATCCTGATTGCCACGCGCCCCGACGTGACCGCCCTTCACCCCGGCGTTTTGGCCGGGCTGGGGGCCGCCATGTGTTTTGCCTGCGTCTCGATCCTGACCAAACGGCTGACGCGCGGCACCTCTGTGATCGGCATTCTGTTCTGGTTGACCTTCATGCAGTTTTTCTTCGGCCTGATCGCCGCCGGCTATGACGGCCAGATCACCTGGCCGACGTCCCAGACCTTGCCCTGGCTCATGCTGATCGGGCTTTGCGGCGTTACCGCCCATCTCAGCCTGACCACGGCTCTGTCCCTCGCCCCCGCCTCCTATGTCATGCCGGTCGACTTTTTGCGCCTGCCCCTCATCGCCATCGTGGGTGCCACACTTTTCGCCGAACCCCTTGACCCTTGGGTTCTGGCCGGAGGGGCGGTCATTTTCATCGGTGTCTGGGTCAACATTACCGGCCAGAGCCGCCCGGACGCCGCATCACGACTGCGTGACGCTGCGTAATTTATTGACCGATGGACGACCACCTGCTTAGCTTGCGCAGAAGATCGGCGCATAGCGACCACGTCAGATGGTCGGACCCGCGCCGTGCCATATCGGGGGAGATATCCATGCGCCATATCCTGTCGGGCCTTGCCATCCTGACCCTGACCACAGCCGCCGCCCATGCCGGTGGCATTGACCGTTCCAGCCTGCCCTTTTCGGTGCTTTTTGCCGACGGCTCGACGGCGCATCTGGGGTTCTCGACCGCGATGCCCAGCGTGTCGGGGACCTATGTGCCGCTTCTTGGCGGCGGATCAACGGGCAATATGGCCGAAAGCTACCAGTCGCTCAACTTCGCCGTGAAGATGGATTTCAATGACAAGCTGTCCGCCGCGCTGTTCATGAACCAACCCTATGGGGCCGACGCCAACTATACCGGCGGCGCCTATACCGGGCTGCAGGCGCATTGGTCCAGCACCGAAATCGCCGCCGTCTTGCGCTACAAGCTGAATGACAGCTTCTCGGTCTATGGCGGGGTGCGCAATGTGTCCTCCAAAGCCGAAATCAAAATTCCGCCCGCGCTTTTGGGCGGGGCCTCCTATGTGGCCACCGCCGACAATGACAGCAAGCTCGGCTATCTGGTGGGCGCCGCCTTCGAAAAGCCCGAGATCGCCATGCGGGCCGCGCTGACCTACCAATCGGCCATTACCCATGACTTCGCCACCACCGAAACCTTCTCACCCGGTCCCAGCCTGAATTCGGTGACCGAAATTACCCTGCCGCAGAGCGTGACCCTGGATGTGCAGTCCGGCATTGCCGCCAATACCCTGCTCTTTGGCTCGGTCAAATGGGCCGAATGGTCGAAATGGCACGTTGACCCGGCGCTGTATCACGGTGCCGTGGGCGACGAGGTGACCGGCTTTGACAATGACGTCATCACCTATCAGCTTGGGCTTGGTCGCAAGATCAATGACAACCTCTCGGTCTTTGCCCGGCTTGGCTATGAGGCGTCCACCGGCGATGTGGCCTCGCGCCTTGCCCCGACCGATGGCATGCAAAGCGTCGGGATCGGTGGCTCCTGGACCCAGAACAACATGAAGATCACCGGCGGCATCGAATATGTGACCCTTGGTGACGCGCTGGACGGCTCGGGCACGAATTTCAGCGGCAATACCGCCCTTGGCGTCGGTGTGGCGGTCGACTTCTCGTTCTGACCCTCTGCCTTGACAGGGACCCCCGCGTCCGCATCGGGTCGCGGGGGTTTCTTTTCGCAAGTTCCGGGTGGAGCCTGCCTGCAAGGCGGGTTAGGTGTGGCGCATGAACCAGACCCCGCAACGCGCCATTTCCCTGACCGCCTGGGCCATGCTGGGCCTGCTGGCCCTGATCTGGGGCGGCTCGTTCCTGTCAAACCGGGCCGCCCTGGCCGAGGTTGGCGTGCTCAGCGTCGTGGCCTTCCGGGTTGGCGGGGCGGCGCTGGTGCTGTGGGCCTATATCCTGTGGCGCGGCCTGCCCGTGCCAAGGGGGGCGCCCTGGCTTGCGACCTGCCTGATCCTGGGGGTGTTCAACAATATCGTTCCCTTCGGCCTGATCGTCTGGGGGCAGACCCATATCCAATCGGGTCTGGCCGGGATCCTGAACGCCACGACGGCCATCTTTGCCGCAGCCGTGGCGCCGCTGTTCTTTGCCGACGAACGCATGACGGCCAACAAGGCCCTGGGCCTGGTCATCGGCTTTGCCGGCATGGCCGTCACCATCGGGCCTTCCGCCCTGAGCCATCTTGACCTGACCTCGCTGGGACAACTGGCCATCGTCGGCGCGGCCCTGTCCTATACCGCCGCCGGCATCTTTGCCCGCACCGCGCTGAAAGGTATCCGCCCCGAAGTCGGGGCCGCCGGAATGCTAAGCGCAAGCGCGCTGATCATGGTGCCCGTGGCCCTTGCGGTCGAGGGCGTTCCGACCCTGCAGTATTCCGCCGCGACCTTCGCGGCGCTGGCCTATCTTGCCCTTTTGGCATCGGCCTTTGCCTATATCCTGTTTTACCGCGTGCTGACCCTGGCCGGGGCCAGCAACGTCAGCCTGGTCACGCTGATGATCGCCCCCGTCGCCGTCCTGCTTGGCGCCCTGGTCTATGATGAGGCGCTGCCCGTCACCGCCTATGGCGGCATGGTCCTGCTGACCCTGGGCATGGTGGTGATCGACGGCCGCCTTGGTCGCGCGATTTTCCGCGTGAAAAGCGTCTGACCTTGCGATAGAGCGGTTCAGGTTCTGATGGAAACAAGAGCATCGGAAAACGCGTTCGAGTGAAACGAGAGGCAGCGATTTCCGATTCCATTGAAACCTGAACCGCTTTAGAGCGGTTCAGGTTCTGATGGAAACAAGAACATCGGAAACCGCGTTCGAGTGAAACGAGAGGCAGCGATTTCCGCAACCATCGAAACCTGAACCGCTTTAAGCCCGGTTCCACAAGGAAAGGCCGCGCCCCATGATCTATCCGACCGCCGCAAGTTACCTCGCCGCCCCGCAAAAGCGGGTGCTGCTGTTCGGCATGTCGGGCCTGGGCAAGACCACCCTGTCCAACGTGCTGCGCGCCGCCCCGAAAGATGTGGGAGGCGGCTGGTTCCATTACTCGGTCGATTACCGTATCGGCACGCGCTACATGAACGAATTCATCGCCGACAATTTCAAACGCGAGGCGATGAAGGTCCCGCTACTGCGCGAACTTTTGTTGACCGACAGCGTCTATATCGCCTCCAACATCACCTTCGACAATCTGGCCCCCTTGTCGACCTATCTCGGCAAGCCCGGCGATCCGGCCAAGGGCGGGGTCGATATCGCCGAATACCAGCGCCGTCAGGCCCAGCATCTGCAGGCCGAAGTGGCCGCCATGCTGGACACGACCCGGTTCATCGACCGGGCGCGCGACATCTATGGCTATGACCATTTCGTCTGCGACACCTCCGGCTCGATCTGCGAAGTGGTCGATGCCGATGACCCCAAAGACCCGGTGATGACCGAGTTGAACCAGCATCTGCTTCTGGTCTGGATCAAGGGCTCGGACGCGCACAAGGCCGAATTGGCCCGCCGCTTTGACCGCACCCCCAAGCCGATGTATTACCGCCCCGACTTTCTGGCCGAACTTTGGGCCGAATTCACCGCAGGCCGCAACGCCGCCACCGTGGACCCCGACGCCTTCCTGCGCTTTGGCTATGCCCGGCTTCTGGACAAACGCCAACCCCGGTATCAGGCCATGGCCCGCTGGGGCGTGACCGTGACGGCGGAAGAGGTCGCCCGCGTCCACGACCCCGCAGGCTTTGACGCCCTGATCGCCGCCGCCCTTGATCGGCGCGCCAAAGCGGCTTAACTGCGCCTTCCCCCGGAGACACCGCCCATGCCCATCACCCTGCCCGCCAATCTGCCCGCCTACGATGTCTTGCGGAACGAAGGCGTCATGGTGATGACCCCGGAACGCGCCGAAACCCAGGAGATTCGCCCCCTGCGGATTGCCCTTCTCAATCTGATGCCCAAGAAAATCCAGACCGAAAACCAGTTCGCCCGCCTGATCGGCGCTACACCCCTGCAAATCGACTTCCAACTGATCCGCATGACCGAACATCAGACCCGCAACACCGCCGCCGACCATATGGAAACCTTCTACCACTCCTTCGCCGAGGTGCAGGCCAGCGGTCAGCGGTTCGACGGGCTGATCGTCACCGGCGCGCCCATCGAACACCTGCCCTTCCAAGAGGTGACCTATTGGGACGAATTGTGTCAGGTGATGAACTGGACCCAGACCCATGTCCATTCCACCTTCGGCGTGTGCTGGGGCGGCATGGCGATGATCAATCATTTCCATGGCGTCCAGAAACACATGCTGCCCGCCAAGGCATTCGGCTGTTTTCCGCAGTCAAACCTTGCCCCGACCTCGCCCTATCTGCGCGGCTTTTCCGATGAGTTCGTCATTCCCGTCAGCCGCTGGACCGAGATGCGCCAGGCCGAGGTTGATGCCGCCCCCGGCCTGCGCACCCTGATCGGCTCTGACCTGACCGGCCCCTGCCTGATCGAGGATGCCAGCCACCGCGCGCTCTATATCTTCAACCATTTCGAATATGACAACGAAACGCTGAAACAGGAATACGACCGCGACGTGGCAGCCGGCACGCCGATCAATGTGCCGATGAACTACTATCCCGGCGACAACCCGGCGTTGAAACCCTTGAACCGCTGGCGCAGCCATGCCCATCTTTTGTATGGCAACTGGATCAACGAGATCTACCAGACCACGCCCTATGACCTGGCGCAGATTGGTCGCTAAACTCGCCCTGCTGCTGGCGGTTTCGGTCGCGTTGGCGCTGGTCACCGATGCCCTGGCCACGCGCCGCGAAGCCTCCGTTGGCGCAGCTTTTCCGCCCCTCGGCCGGATTGTGACGGTCAATGGCGGCAAGGTGCATTATCTGACCCAGGGCCAGGGCCCCGATCTGATCCTGATCCACGGCGCTTCGGGCAATCTGCGCGACCTTTTGCCCCTGATCGCGCTTTTGTCCCCGCATTACCGGGTGACGGCCTTTGACCGCCCCGGCCTTGGCTGGTCCGACCCGATTTCCGAAGGCACCAGCCTGAAAGCCCAGGCCCTGCAATTGGCTGAAGCCGCCGATCAGCTTGGCCTGCGCGACCCGATCCTTCTGGGGCAAAGCTATGGCGGCGCGGTGGCACTCGCCTGGGCGCTTTACGCCCCCGCAAAACCGCGCGCCCTGGCGCTGATCTCCTCGCCGTCCCTGCCCTGGCCCGGCAAACTTGACCCCTGGTATCGCCTTACCGACACTTGGTTCGGCGCGAACATTGCCATCCCCCTGGTCGCGGCCTTTGTGCCCGATGCCTATATCGACAGCACCATCACCGGGATATTCGCCCCCGATCCGGTGCCGGGCGGCTACATGGCCACCATCGGCGCCGGCCTGTCCCTGCGCCGCGCCTCCCTTCTGACCAACACCGCCCAGGTCAACGGGCTGCGTGCCCAGATCGTCGCCCAATCCGCCCTTTACCCCACCCTGACCCTGCCCGTCGAGCTGATCCACGGCGCCGCCGATACGATCGTGCCCCTGACGATCCATTCCCAACCCCTGTCCCTCATTCTGCCCCATGCCCGTCTGACCGTGGTGCAAGGCGCGGGCCACATGCCGCATCACAGCCACCCCGATGCCATTCTGGCCGCAATCACCCGGGCCGACGCAAGCAGCCAATTGCCTTAACGCCACCTTCAGCCATACTGGCCAAAACCGGAGGGAAGCCATGGACCTGCCATTCGACGGCGCGATCAGCAAATATTTCAAGAAAGACGCCCCCAAGGACATCCGCAAAGCCATCGAAACCTGCGACAAGGACAAGATCCTGTCATCAGCCTATCCCTACCGCGAAGAGATGCGCAAAAAGGATTACGAGGCGCAGATGGACGCCCTGCAATTGCAACTCGTCCGCCTGCAAGCCGATGCAAAGACCACCGGCAAGCGCATCATCTGCGTGTTCGAGGGGCGCGACGCGGCAGGCAAGGGCGGCACGATCAGCGCGCTGCGGCTGAACCTGAACCCGCGCGGCGCCAATGTGGTGGCTTTGTCCAAACCCACCGAACGCGAAAGGTCCGAATGGTATTTTCAGCGTTACATCGACTGGCTGCCCCTTCTGGGCGAGATCAACATCTTCGACCGCTCGTGGTACAACCGCGCCATTGTCGAGAAAGTCTTCGGCTTTTGCACCGATGATCAGCGCGCCCGCTTCTTCCGCCAATTGCCCGATTTCGAAAAGATGGTGGTGGACGAGGGGATCGTGCTGTTCAAGTTCTGGCTTGAAGTGGGCTGTGCCGAACAGCTGAAACGCTTTCTGGATCGCGAACAGGACCCGCTCAAGCAATGGAAACTCAGCCAGATCGACATTGACGGCCTGGGAAAGTGGAAGGAATACACCGCCGCCATTGACGAAACCATGGGTCAGACCCATTTCCCTCATGCGCCCTGGACGATGATCCTGTCAGACGACAAGATGCGCGCCCGAGTAGCCGCGATCCAAACCGTCTTGCATGGCGTGGATTTCAAGGGCAAGGACGTAAAGGCAATCGGTCAGATCGACCGGATGATATGTGGCGATCCAGGCTTGCGGGCCGGGTCCTGAGGGTCAAGTGAAGCAAGGCTACCACCACGGAAATTTGCGCCAGGCTCTGGTCGATGCAGCCCTGACGCTGATCGCCAAACACGGACCCACCGGCTTTACCCTGTCCGAGGCCGCCAAGGCCGCCGATGTCACGCCCGCCGCCGTCTATCGCCATTTTGCCGGGCGAGATGAACTTTTGGCCGAAGTGGCGCGCCAGGGCTATGACATCTTCGCCGCCCTCATCGAATATGCCTATGGCGATGGCAAACCCACCGCCCTTGCCGCATTCGAGGCGACAGGCCGTGCCTATCTGGCCTTCGCCCGCAAATATCCCGGCCATTACATGGCGATGTTCGAAAGTGGGCTGAACCTGAACGCCCACCCCGATCTGGCCCTGGTCGCGCAAAAGGCCCGCTCGGTTCTGGAAACGGCGGCCGAAAAGCTTAGCCAGCACATGCCCCCCGACCGCCGCCCGCCCGCTTCGATGTTCTCGGCCCATGTATGGGCGCTCAGCCACGGCGTGGTGGAACTTTACATGCGCGGCGCCCCCGGTGCCAAATCGCCCTACACGCCCGAAGACCTGCTCGAGGCCGGCATCGGCATCTATCTGCGCGGCCTGGGCCTTTTGCGGCCCGACGCCTGACCTGACACCCGAAAATTCTTCGTACGAAGAATTTTCTGCGGGAAAGATGCAACTGACTGAAAAATGGTCCGCATTCCATGGTGCGGCCAAGGTCTAAAGCGGGATGGGTTTTCATGGAAGCAAACCCCATCGGGAAACGCGTTCGAGCGAATGCGAGAGGCAGCGTTTCCCGATTCCATGCAAACCCATCCC
>JAYSWK010000329.1:0-1668 GCA_043718085.1 Rhodobacterales bacterium | reverse complement strand
AGCCTGACCCTCAGACCAATTCGCGCTTTTCGATGTAATGGCCGTAAAGCGTGGTCAGGACCGACACGCCGACGATGATCTGGACCCAGCCGACGATCAGGGACCAGATCAGCGAAAGCACGGCGATCTGCCCGAACAAGACCTGCCCGATGCCGCCGATGACCAGTTCGGCAACCACGATGATCACGGCCATCACGGCCAGATCGGCGGTCGCCCCGGCCGTTGCCGCCCAGCCCGTCATGAACGGATGTCCGGCGTTCAGCGCGGTCGAGGGCAAATCGGATGTCATCCGAAAACCCAGGACCAGCAGGGGCAGATAGACCAGCAATGCCAGTCCGACCACCATGAAGGCCATGGACCCGCCCGAGATCGACCCCAGAACAAACCCGATGATGGTGCCCCAGATCATGCCGATGATGGCCAGGATCAGGCCATAGCCCAGACCCCGCAGAAAATAGGCCCCCATGCGGTCGCCCCGAAAGACCGGCACATAACTCGCCTCTTCGCCCAACAGGATATAGCGGTGCCAGCCGACCGCGATCCACAGACCGATCACCACGGAAACGACCACGGCAACCATAAGTCCCAGGAAAAAGCCCGCCCCGGGTCCGCCACCCGCCATCATGTCTTGCGGACTGCCCATGCCCAGAACCGCACCGCCCGTCAAAGCCAGTCCCACCACGAACTGGGCCAGATACAGCACCGCCGAAACCTTCAGCGCGCCCTGCAGATTGCCAAACACCTGCCGCAGCGCGTGTTTAAGGATAAGCAAACCTTTCATGGAAACCTCCTGATGACTTGACCCGCCAAGAGGGGACGTCGGGCGGCCCGCTGTCAACCGTCGCTTGCTTGCTCTTGCCCCCGAATGAAGATAATCGCGGGCCAACGTGCAACGGAGTCACAGATGTCCGCGAAATTCGCCCCCAAGAAAGTCGTGCTGGCCTATTCCGGCGGTCTTGACACCTCGATCATCCTGAAATGGCTGCAAACCGAATATGGCTGCGAAGTGGTGACCTTCACCGCCGATCTAGGCCAGGGCGAAGAGCTGGAACCGGCGCGCAAAAAGGCGATCCTCATGGGGATCAAGCCCGAAAATATTCACATCGTCGATGTGCGTGAAGAATTCGTGCGCGATTTCGTCTTTCCGATGTTCCGCGCCAATGCACTGTACGAAGGGCTTTATCTGCTGGGCACCTCGATCGCCCGCCCGCTGATTTCGCAGCATCTGGTGCGCATCGCCCAGGAAACCGGGGCCGATGCCGTGGCCCATGGCGCCACCGGCAAGGGCAATGATCAGGTGCGGTTCGAACTGTCTGCAGCCGCCCTTGACCCATCGATCAAGGTCATCGCCCCATGGCGGTTGTGGGACCTGACCTCGCGCACAAAACTTCTGGAATTTGCCGAAAAGAACCAGATCCCGATCGCCAGGGACAAGCGCGGCGAGGCACCCTTCTCGGTCGATGCCAACCTTTTGCACACCTCGTCCGAAGGCAAGGTGCTGGAAAATCCGGCTGAGGAAGCGCCGGAATTCGTCTATCAGCGCGTCGTCCCGGCCGAAAAGGCCCCCGATCAGGCCGAAATGGTCGAGATCACCTTCGAGCGCGGCGATGCCGTGGCGATCAATGGTGAAAAGCTGTCGCCCGCCACGATCCTGACGCGGCTGAACGA
>JAYSWK010000328.1:0-1670 GCA_043718085.1 Rhodobacterales bacterium | reverse complement strand
GACCCGTCAGCCTGCCGCGACACAAGCCTGGCTGAAGGGCACGGGGTTCGATGCGGGCCTGGGCGATCTGCGCCTGTTGATGGGGCCGGGTGGCGATGTTGCGGGGGCCGTGGCAGGGTTGGGAACGGCCAAGGCGCGCGCAAGGCTGCGGTTTGGGGTCGTCAAGGCGCTGGCCGCTTTGCCCGGCGGGGCGTGGCGGCTGACGGGTCAGATCGCGCCGGCACAGCGCGAAGAGGCGATGTTAGGCACGCTTTTGGCCCAGTATCGCTTTGACCGCTATCGCAGCCCGAAAACACTTGAACCCGTGCGTCTGGTCGCCGATGGGGTGGATGCCGCCCGCCTTCTGGCCATGGCCGAGGGCGAGTTTCTGACCCGTGACCTTGTGAACACCCCAGCCTCCGACATGGGCCCGGACGAACTGGAGGCGGCCTTTCTGGCCTTGGCCAAGCGGTTTGGTGCTAAGGCCGAGGTAACCCGGGGTGCCGCATTGGAAAGCGGTTTTCCGATGATCCATGCCGTGGGCAAAGCCTCGGAGCACGCCCCGCGCCTTTTGGATATGCGCTGGGGCAAGACCGGCCCGCAGCTGACGCTGGTGGGCAAGGGCGTGTGCTTTGATACGGGCGGGCTGGACATCAAGCCTTCATCGGGCATGCTTTTGATGAAGAAAGACATGGGCGGGGCGGCCACGGTTCTTGGCCTGGCCCATATGATCATGGCCCTTGGATTGAAGCTGCGCCTTAGGGTGCTGGTGCCCGCCGTCGAAAACGCCATTTCCGGCAATGCGATGCGGCCGCGCGACATCCTGCGCTCGCGCAAGGGTCTGACGGTCGAGGTGAACGATACCGATGCCGAGGGGCGTCTGGTTCTGGGCGATGCCTTGGCCTACGCCTGCGAGGCCGGGCCGGATGTGGTCGTGTCGATGGCCACGCTGACCGGGGCCGCGCGTGTCGCCGTGGGGCCGGATCTGGCACCCTATTACACTGATGACGCCGGGATCGTGGCCGCACTGGAAGCCGGGGCCGTGGCCGGGTTTGATCCGGTCTGGCGGCTGCCCTTCCATGATCCCTATGAAGTCGTGATCGAGCCTGGAATTGCCGATCTGGACAATGCGCCGGGCTTTGGCTTTGCCGGCTCCGCCACGGCCGCATTGTTCCTGCGCCGCTTTGTCGAAGGGCCGCGCTATCTGCATTTCGACATCTATGCCCATACGCCCGCCGATCTGCCTGCGCGGCCCAAAGGCGGCGTTGGCCAAGGCGCGCGGGCCGTGCTGGAGGCCTTGCCCGCAATGTTGGGCCTTTAGATGGACCGGCGTCTGACCCCGGCCACCGACCGCGTGGCGCATGTGTCTCTGAAGGGGCAAATCGAGGCCCCGGCCTGGACCGAAGGGCAAAAGCTGCGGGTCCAGGTGAACATCACCGACCTTCTGCGCACGCCCGGTGGTGCCCGCGAACGGCAACTGGTCCTTGGCGACGAATTCACAGTGATCGACCGTGAGGGCGACCATGTCTTTGGCTTCGCAGTCAAGGATGGCTACTGCGGCTGGCTGCCAGAGGTCGCTTTGGCCACAGGGTCCGAGCCGACGCATTGGGTGGCCTCGACAGGGACGCATCTCTATACCGGGCCGCGCGTGCAAAAGGCGCAGTTTGCGGTGCCGACAGGGGCCAAAGTCC
>JAYSWK010000327.1:0-10702 GCA_043718085.1 Rhodobacterales bacterium | reverse complement strand
TCCGGGCCCGCGTTTCAGAATGTGATCGGCTGCAGGACCTGCGGTTCGATCACATTCACGCCCGGCAATCCGGCTTTTAATTCATCGGCATTCTGAGCCAGCATCGCAAACGTGCGATAGTGGCAGGGGATGACAGTCTTAAAATCAAAGTAACGCTTGGCCGCATAGGCCGCGCGACGCATGTCCATTGTGAAATGCCCGCCTACGGACAATATTCCGATATCGGGTTTGTGATAATCGCCCATCCAGTCCATGTCGGCCATGATGTCTGTATCGCCCGAGATATAGACCGTGTGACCGTCACCGGCGATCATGAAGCCCGCCTCGGACCCCACATTACCGCCCTCGGCCGAGGAGGAGTGGCAGGCATTGACTAGGGTCACGCGGGCGCCGCCGAGGGCGATGGTGCCGCCCTTGTTGAATCCGATGATCTTGACCCCGTCGCGGGGGCCAAGAAACTCCATCAGATCATAAATGCCAACAATTTCGATGCCCAGCTTCTTGGCAACCGCGACGCTGTCGCCGACATGGTCGCCATGGCCATGGGTCAACAGGATATGGGTCGCGCCCGCGATGGCTTCAGCCCGCCGTTCGATCGGGAACATGGGGTTGCCGGTGAACCATGGGTCCACCAGCAGGACGGCCTTTTCAATTTCGATCCGGAAACCGGAATGGCCAAGCCAGGTTATTTTCATGTGATCCTCCCTTTTGACCCAAGTCTAGCGCCACCCTGGGCACTGGCCCAAGCGGAAATGGCCCAGCGGCTTGCACCCAAGGGGGCTTGCCGTTAAACGGGGGCCGATCTTTTCAGGAGCGATCGCATGTCCATCGACGAAGGCACCGCGCGCAAGGTGGCCAAGCTGGCACGTATCCGGGTGGAGGAGGCCGACCTGCCCCGCCTGGCCGGGCAGCTTTCGGGTATCCTGGGCTTTATGGAGCAGTTGAACGAGGTCGACGTGACCGGGATCGAACCGATGGTTTCGGTCACGCCGATGCGGTTGAAGCGGCGGGCGGATGTGGTCACGGATGGCAATATTCAGGCGCAGGTCCTGAAGAACGCGCCGGATGCGCGCGAGGGATTCTTTGCGGTGCCGAAGGTGGTCGAATGAACGCCAATGAACTGACGATTGCGGCGGCCCGCGATGCCTTGCGCAAGGGCGAGTTGAGTGCAGTCGATCTGACCCATGCCTGCATGGTGGCGATGGATGCGGGCGATGATCTGAATGCCTTTGTCCACAAGACACCGGATATCGCCTTGACCCAGGCGCGGGCGGCCGATGCACGATTGCAGGCGGGTGATGCACCCGACCTTTGCGGCATTCCCCTGGGCATCAAGGATTTGTTCTGCACCAAGGGCGTGCCAAGTCAGGCCGGGTCGAACATACTGAAGTGCTTTCGCCCTGAATATGAAAGCACGGTCACGACCAAGCTGTTTGATGCGGGTGCGGTCATGTTGGGCAAGCTGAACATGGATGAATTCGCCATGGGATCCAGCAACGAAACCTCGTGCTATGGCAATGCCATCAGCCCCTGGCGGCGTGGCAATGACATAGCTGCCTTGACGCCGGGCGGCTCTTCGGGCGGGTCGGCGGCGGCGGTGGCGGCGGATATGTGTCTGGCGGCGACCGGCACTGATACCGGCGGCTCGATCCGCCAGCCTGCGGCCTTCACCGGCATCGTGGGGATCAAGCCGACCTATGGCCGCGTCAGCCGTTGGGGCATCGTGGCTTTCGCGTCGTCGCTGGATCAGGCGGGGCCGATGACCAAATCGGTGCGCGATGCGTCGATCATGTTGGGGGCGATGGCCGGGCATGACCCCAAGGATTCGACCAGCGCCGATCTGGCCGTGCCCGATTTCGAGGCGGCGCTGACCGGCGACATCAGGGGCAAGCGCCTTGGTATTCCGCGCGAGTACCGCATGGACGGGATGCCGGCCGAGATCGAAAAGCTGTGGGCCGACGGCGTGGCGATGATGAAGGACGCAGGCGCCGAGATCGTCGATATCTCGCTGCCCCATACCAAATACGCCTTGCCCGCCTATTACGTCATTGCCCCTGCCGAGGCCTCGTCGAACCTTGCCCGTTATGACGGGGTACGGTATGGCCACCGCGCCAAGCTTTCGGCGGGCGACGGCATCACCGAGATGTATGAAAAGACCCGCGCCGAAGGGTTCGGGCCAGAGGTGCAGCGCCGCATCATGGTGGGGACCTATGTTCTGTCAGCCGGGTTCTATGACGCCTATTACAACCGCGCCCGCAAGGTGCGCGCCCTGATCAAGCGCGATTTCGATCTGGCCTTTGCGGCAGGGATCGACGCGATCCTGACGCCCGCCACCCCGTCAAGCGCCTTTGGTCTGGGCGAGATGGCGAATGCCGATCCGATCCAGATGTATCTGAACGATGTCTTCACGGTGACGGTCAACCTGGCGGGTCTGCCTGGAATCTCGGTGCCCGTGGGGCTGGATGCCAAGGGTCTGCCCCTGGGGCTGCAACTGATCGGGCGGCCCTGGGAAGAGGGCGATCTGCTCAATCATGCTTATGTGTTGGAACGTGCGGCGGGCTTTGTGGCCAAAGCTGCAAAATGGTGGTAAAGAAGCGCGAGAAAAAACCGCCGGGCGCGTCCGGCGGTCAAAAAAGACGATTGGGGCTGATGAAGATGCGAGCGCCTGTTCCGGTGATGATGATCTGTGGCCTGCTGGCCGCATGTGGGCCAACTGTGCCTGAATCGGGCGCGGGCCCCGGATTTGTCGACTATCAGACCTATCTGCGCACCCGCAGCGCCAATCCCTATGTGACCGAGCCTGTGGCCCCGGCAACAGCCGCGCCAACCGAGTTTTCGACTGACATAGCCGCGTCGGCCATTGCCGAAGCCGAGGGCGGGGCTGTCCCATTAGTTGGGCCAACCGCGACGACATCCCTGGACCCGATGGCACTGGGCGACGACCGTGCGCGCGGCAATGCCCCGGCGGGCATTCAGGAAACCACGGCGGAAATGGGTTACGTGAACTCTGGCGTGTCAGACGAGCAGGATTTCAGCGCCGTAACCTCACGCGAGACAATCGAAAGCGACAAGGCGCGGATCGAGGCGAACCGGGCGCAGTATCAGGTGATCCAGCCGGGTGCCCTGCCGGTCCGCCCCGGCGATACGGGGCCGAACATCGCAGCCTATGCGATTGCCACCAACAATCCGGTTGGCGTGACCTTGTATGACCGTCCGTCCTTTTATCTGGTGAACGTCAAGACGGCCTGCCTGAAATACACCTCGCCCGACCTGGCGCAGCAGGCCTTCTTGTCCTTTGGCGGTCCGCAAAGTGACCGCAAGGGGCTGGACCCCGATGGTGACGGTTTTGCCTGCGACTGGGACCCGCGTCCCTTCCGCGCCGCGTTGCAGTGACGGGTTTGGGGCGGTGACGGGCTACCCTTCACCGAACCATGGGGAACGGCGGGGCGGTGCGCGCCCCTGTCTGGTGGTGATCCATTACACGGGCATGTCAACTTGCGCCGAGGCGCGGACGCGGCTGTGTGACCCGGCGGCCGAGGTTTCGGCGCATTGGCTGATTTCCGAAGGCGGCGCGGCCGAGGCGCTGGTGCCCGAGGATCGCCGCGCCTGGCATGCCGGGGCGGGCGAATGGGCGGGCTTGGGCGATGTGAATTCGCGGTCCATCGGGATCGAAATGGCCAATCCGGGCGACCGGCCCTTTGCGCAGGCGCAGATGGCGGCGCTGGAGGTTTTGCTGGCGCGGATCAAGGACCGTTGGGGCATCGGACCCCTGGGGGTGATTGGCCATTCCGACATGGCGCCCTTGCGCAAGGGCGATCCGGGGCGGCGGTTCGATTGGCGCAGGCTGGCTTTGCAGGGCCTGTCGGTCTGGCCTGATCCGGGCGAGCCTGGGGATTTTCACACCGATCTGCTGGCCTTTGGCTATCCGGCGGCCCCGGAAGCGGCGCTGCTTGCGGCTTTTCGCCTGCGCTTTCGGCCCTGGGCCAACGGGGCACTGACCGAGGCCGACCGCGCACTGGCCGCTGGCCTGCGCGCCATTGCCACTTGAAGGGTGAGGTTCCATGAAGCGCCGGGCGATCATCGGACTTCTGGCGCTGGCCACGCTGATCGGCGGGCTTTTGTACCTGATCGGGCCGAATGCAGCCGACCCGGTGGACGCGCGCCGCGCCCATGCGATGGCCGGCATGGTGACCGGGCTTCTGGCGATATGGGTCTGGGGCGGCGGCGGGGTGATGTGGTGGTTCCGCGCGGCCGTGGTGGCGCGGGTTCGGGCCATTCCGTTGAAGTGGCAGGTAAAGTTCGTTCTGTTCTGCACCCTTTTGGCTGGTCTGGAAGAGGCGGTCACGGTCGGCATGACCAATCTGGCCCCGGTCTTTGGATCGAAGATCGGCGAGGCTTACATCACCGCCTCGACCAACTGGCTGGATGTGGTGATGTTCCATTCGGTCGTGGTCCTTGTGCCCTTTTTCATCGCACTGGCCCTGTTGCTGACGCGCTGGGCTTTCAGTCCCTTTGCGGTGTTTCTGGGGTTCGGTGTGGTGGGCACGGTGGCCGAGGCGATCTTTGCGGGCAACCCCGGTATGATGCTGGCCTTTCCGCTATGGGTCTTTGTCTATGGGCTGATGGTCTGGCTGCCGGCCTGCAGCTTGCTGCCCGACCGGGGGGGCGCGTCCGGTCGGGCTTGGGCTGAACCTGATGCTGCCGGTCATGACCATTGTGCTGGCGATGCCGCTTGTCCTGCCGGTGGTCTATGTCATCGCGGTGGTGCTGGACCATCCGTCGATCGACTTTGCGCCCTGAGGGTCAGGACATGGCGTCGAGCAGGGTGTAGCACAATTCCATGCCATCGGTCATGCCGGTGGCCAGCATGGCGCGGCGCGTCGCCTCGTTTGGCAACTGCATCCGCATCACCAGCAACGTGCCGCCCTGATGGGGCTTGAACAGGGTTTCGATCCGGTTGTCCGGGGTCGGATCGGGCAGGAACATCCGCTCGACATGCAGGGTTCGGTCGGGGAGCTGGACCTCGATGTATTCGCCAGTCAGATGGAATCCGGGGCTGGTCGAGTGGCGCCATTCGTAGCGGATCTTCCCGCCGGGTCGCGGATCGCTGATGCAGACCGGCATCGACCAGTCGGGCGAGCCGATCATCCATTGGCAGATCAGGGCAGGGTTGGTGTGCGCCTCAAACACTGCGTCGGGCGTGGCTTTCAACGGACGGCGCAGGATCAGTTCGGTCGGGCCGGACAGTTCGATGGTCAGTTTGGACATTGCACTACTCCTTGATCTGGGTGGCGAGAAGGGCGTCGAGCCGGTCATAGGTCTGGCCCATCCGGTCCCGCAGCATCGTGAGAAAGGCGTCGAGATCGTCAAAGGCCGAAGGATTCAGCCGGCAGGGCCGCCGGGTGCCATCGACCCGGCGCAGGATCAGGCCAGCGGTTTCCAGCACTTTCAGGTGTTGGGATATGGCGGGCTGGCTGATGGCGAAGGGCTTGGCGAGGTCGTTCACGGTGGCCTCGCCCAGAGCCAGCCGCGTTAGAATGGCGCGGCGGGTCGGGTCGGAGAGGGCGAGAAAGCTGAGGTCAAGCATGTAAGTTAATCCTTATATAAGGTAACACTTATGTAATGAGTCGGGGCCTGTCAAGCCGCTGGTTCGGCGCGGTTCAGGCGCGGCGCATCGGAATGGGCAGGCAGGTCGAACCGGTCAGAACGGCCAGGGCGCGGGGCTGCATCAGGGCGTCAAGGTCCGGGTGACCCACGCGCAAACCGCCGGTATAGGCCCCATAGGCGGGCAGGATCACTCGGGCGGTGTCGATCAGGAAACAGGGGGCCGCGCGGCCGGGCAGGCTGGCCTTGGGATGATAATGGCCCGAGATTTCCCGGGTTTGGGCTGTGGCGATGTGGCGGAAGGCCAGGCCTTGAAGCGTCAGTTCGGCGCGGTGGCTGCCGCCAAGTTCGACGGGACCGGCATCGTGGTTGCCCTCGACCCAGGTCCAGCGCCGCCCGGCCATGAGGCGGGTGAGCCAGAGGACATCGTCATCGGGCAGGTGGTCGGCGGCCGTCAGGTCGTCGAAACTGTCGCCAAGGCACAGGACATGGGCGGGGTCGGTCGTCTCGATGTCGTGATCGAGTTTCTGCAGGGTGGCGCGGTTCTCATAGGGCGGCAGCAGCGACCCGCCGCGCCGGGCGAGACGCTCGGCCTTGCCGAAATGCAGGTCCGAAACGGTCAACAGGTTTTCATCGGGCCAGTAGAGCGCGCCGGAGGGCAGGGCCTGCAGGCGGGCCGGGCCGAGGGGGAAGGTGTAGCGTGTCATGTTCACCCTTTGGACCCTTTGCCGGCGTTTATCAAGCGGAGCGCCTGCGGCGCGTTGTTTTTGTCTCGCCTCTGGCCTGCGGCCAACCGGCTCGGGGACTGGGTGAGTATCCGGACCGCCGTGAATAGGATCAGTCGAGGCCCGCGTCGCGCAAAAGCTGGCGGGCGGCGTCCTCGGCAATGCGGTTTCGGGCGTCGCCATGGATCGGGATCTTGCCTTGTTCCAGGAACAGGGGCGCGGCGAGGGGGGTGACATGGGGCAGGCGGATGAGGTCGATGCGGGGGCCGATGCGGGTGAGAAGCTCTTCGATGCGGGCGAAATCGACAAGGCCGCGCATGGCCTCTTCATGGGTGATTTGCAAAAGGAGGTGGGTGGGGTCGTAACGGCGCAGCGTGTCGTAAAGGATGTCGGAGGAAAAGGTGGCCTGACGGCCCGATTTGCGGCGGCCCTGATGGCTGCGTTCGATCAGGCCCGCAATGAGGGCGACGTTGCGGAACGAGCGTTTCATCACAGCATTGCCGGCGAGCCAGGTATCGACACCCTGGCGCAGGGTTTCGAGGTCAAAGAGGGGGGCTGCGTCGGTGACGGGCTCAATGCCCCAGATCATCGTGGCATAGTCGGTGGCGACAAAACCGAGGGGGGCGAGGTGCTGATCCTCCATCGCCTTGGTGATCAGAAGGCCAAGCGTCTGCTGGGCGTTGCGTCCGGCAAAGCCGTAGACGACGAGGTGTTCATGGCCGTCCTGGGGGAAGCTTTCCACAAGCAGGCGGTCAGGTTCGGGCAGGCGGGAGAGATCGCGCTGCAGGTGAAGCCACTGGCGGGTGTGGGGTGGCAGGTCGGGCCAGTGCGGCCGCTGGAAGTTGCGCAGGATGCGGTGGGAAAGCTGGGTGGAGGTGGCGAATTTGGTGCCGGAAAACACCGCAACGCGGGGGGTGCGGCCGGGCGCGCGGGAGACCTGGACCGTCATCTCGCGCAGCCCCTCGAAGCGGACGATCTCGCCGCCGATCAGGAAGGTGTCGCCCTGGGTGAGGGAGGCGGCGAAAGATTCCTCGATTTCGCCGAGGAGGGTTGCGTTGCGCAGGCGCACTTTCAGGGTCTCGATGTCGATGATGGTGCCGAGGTTCTGGCGGATCAGGGCGGCGGCGCGGGGGTCGCGCAGCGTCCATTTGCCGTCGCGCAGCATCAGGCGCTGCCAGCGGTCATAGGCGCGCAGCGCATAGCCGCCGGTGGCCACGAAATCTAGGCAGGCGTCGAAGTCGGGGCGGGTCAGGGTGGCGTAGGGGCCGGCCTGGGTGACCTCGGTGTAAAGCTGGCTGGCGTCGAAGGGGCCGGCGCAGGCGGTGGCGAGGATGTGCTGGCAGAGCACGTCGCGCGGGCCGGGGCCGCGCGGGTCGCCGTCGAGGTCGTGGTCGCGCACGGCTTCAAGGGCGGCCTGGCACTCGATCACCTCGAAGCGGTTGGCGGGGACCAGCAGGGCCTTGGAGGGGGCGTTGTAGCGGTGGTTGGCGCGGCCGATGCGCTGGACGAGGCGCTTGACGTTCTTGGGCGCGCCGACCTGGATGACCAGATCGACATCGCCCCAGTCGATGCCGAGGTCGAGGGAACCGGTGCAGACGACGGCCCTGAGTTGGCCGTTGACCATGGCCTGCTCGACCCGTTCGCGCTGTTCGCGGCTGAGCGAGCCGTGGTGGATGCCGATGGGCAGGGCATCTTCGTTGGCGAGCCAGAGGTTGTGGAAGAAGATCTCGGCTTGGGCGCGGGTGTTGTGGAAGATCAGGGTGATCTTGTGGCGTTTCACTTCGGCAAGGATGGGGGGAATGGCGTATTTGCCGCCGCCGCCGGACCAGGGGGGCGGTTCGCTTGTGACGAGCATGGAGATGTCGGGGTCGGGGCCGGGGTCAGCCAGGAGGATGTCGGTTTGCGGGCCGAGGAAGCGGGCGAGGGCGATTGGGTTTTCCACGGTGGCGGAAAGGCCGATGCGGCGCAGGCCGGGGCTCAGGGTTTCGAGGCGGGCGAGTTGCAGCATGAGTTGGTCGCCGCGTTTGCTTTCGGCAAGGGCGTGGATCTCGTCGATGATCACCCGCTTGAGCCCTGCGAAGATGCGGGGAGCGTCTTCGTAGGAGAGCAGGAGTGCCAGGGATTCCGGGGTGGTCAGCAGGATATGCGGCGGGTCGGCGCGTTGGCGGCGGCGCTGGGTATAGGTGGTGTCGCCGGTGCGGTCTTCGATGCGGATGGGCAGGTTCGCGCCTTCGACCGGGCGACGCAGGTTGCGGCGGATGTCGGCGGTGAGGGCTTTCAGGGGCGAGATGTAAAGGGTGTGCAGGCCTTTGTGGCCCTGGGCCAGTTCGGCGAGCGAGGGCAGGAAGCCGGCCAGCGTCTTGCCGCCGCCGGTGGGGGCGATGAGGAGGGTGGCGGGATTTTGGGCCCGCCGGAGCATGTCGATCTGGTGGGGGTGGAGGGTCCAGCCTTGGGACTTCAGCCATGCGGTGAGGTTGGGAGGGAGATGCATGGTTGGAAAATACGGGAAAATGCGGGCGGGGCAATGCAGTGGATTTCACTGTGCATCCTGCCTACCGGGTTTGTGAAAGGCCGGCCTCTTTGCGCGCGGCCTGCAGGTCGATCTTCGCGTGGAAGCCGTGCTTTTGAAGTAGGTGGAGTAGGTTGGAACCAGACAGCAAAGTAATGGGCTTTCCAGTGGCGAACTTATAGGCATCAGGTCCATAGTCCGATGTGGTAACCAGGATGCCCTTTGTTGCACCCTCGGACATGGTCGTTCCATAAAGGTCCCGAACTGCGGACACTCCCACCGTATTTGTGTAGCGTTTGGCCTGAATGATGATCTTGCCGCCGATGATCGGATCAGGGTCGAAAGCGACGGCATCCACCCCTCCATCCCTGCTGGACTGGGTTACTTTAACCTCGCCCCCTCTTGAAGAAAATTCCTTCTCGAATATTTCCCTGATCAAGTGCTCAAAATCCTGCCAATCCATCGAAGCCAAGTTGGTCGCGCCATCGTTGCCAAGGTCGACCGACCGCGCTTCGATGAATCGCTTGTCACTCTTTTCCAAGTTCATTATGGGCGGAATGGCGACCAATCCAGACAGGCTTGATGCTGAGACCCCCTTGAGGCTCTTGAAACACGCTTTTGGCTCGACATGGCTCAGTTTGAGTTGCGTGAATTCAGGTCGATCAACCATCAAAGACATAGTTACCGCACTTACCGTGCTTCCAGTCGATTTATCAACATATTCGACTATTCCGTTGAAGACGATTTTGTCGATGTGACCATGAGTGTCTGCTTCAAACAGCTCGTGAATGGTCCTCAGGCAAATTTGATAGCAAATATCGTCGTAGAGGTCCCTTTTCTCTTTCTCAGAAATATAGGTCTCCTTGAATTCCTGTGTCGTTTGGACGTATCTGGAGGTCTTTGTCAATGGTATAGCGTCAGGCGTCGGAAGGTGGAATTCAACCAGGACCAATTTTCGATCGTTGAGATACGCCAGGTCGAATTTGCTCTGTAGCAAGTGGCTATAATTGGATGCATTCAATACCATATTCGCGTGCTGAACAATAGCCTTAGGCTCTCCGGCGATCCAGCGCGCCTTTAATACCTTGGCTGAATCATGGCTTGTTTTCTGTTCTTCAAGAAAGGCCGCATTCAAAGTTTCTTGCCCTTCATTGTGCGCTTTGAATGACGCCTCCCAAATTGCAATATCGGAGTGAAACCTATCGAGGAGTCTTTGATTTTCAGAAGAGATTGAGGAGATCAGTAGTTTGTGCTCCTCGACACTTTTGTTAAAATTTCTTAGTTTGGCTCGATTTGCGTGTTGACTTTCGTATTTCACCATATCTGCGAGTCGAATTTCGTAGCTTTGGAGTTCCTCGGCGAACTGTGCTTGTATTTTCGGAATACGATCAAATAGTATTTGAAAAAGTGTGAATTTAGGCAGTGTGGGTTTCGTACCAATAGGTTGCGGAACTGGAATAATTTCTGATTCGTCAAATATTGCAATGTCCGGCGCAGCCGGTGCCTTCGGGAAAACCTGTATTTCTGGCCGATTTGGTTTGGGCCGTGCGAAAGACGAAAATCTGAAAGTAGTACTATCCGCCGAGGACTCCCAATTCACGGTGTTGTTTACCGAAAGGGCATGCCAGAGGATGGACCTAAGTTCATTTCTTCTTGATTCTGCCCATGGGCCTTTTACAAAGGGTGGGAACCGATGCTCGCGGGGTTCGTCTGTGATCATTGAGGCCTGGATCCCTTTTAGTCGGGTTGCTTAAATGAGCACAACTCTAGGGTCAGGACTCATAGCCAAAACATCACCACGGCTGCCAGAGCACAGGCTGACATGAAGATGTCGGCGCATCTGTCGTAGCGCGTGGCGATCCTG
>JAYSWK010000326.1:0-10707 GCA_043718085.1 Rhodobacterales bacterium | reverse complement strand
AAGTCTGGCTGGACGCACCGGGCTCGCCCGTTGCCAAGCTGGAAAACGAAAAGCCGCAGGGCATCACCGTCTCGTATGACGAGCTGATCAAGTCCTGGCAGCAGTAAGACGGCTCCGGGCGGGGGCCACACCCCCGCCCGTACACTCCTGCGAACATGCCCAGGCCAACGCCCCTTTTCTCGCGGGGCTTTCGGTTTTCGTGACGCCGGTTCTGCAGCGCGAATAAATTGTGGCCCGCTCTCATCAACTTCTGCAACCGCGCTTTTCATGGAAGCGGCCTTGTATTGGGGCGGGATGGGTTTTCATGGAACCAATTCACAACGAAAAACGTGTTCGAGCGGATGCGAGAGGCAGCGATTTTCGATTCAACGGGAACCAGACACGCTTTAGGGCCCGGATGTCGGCGACATTCGGAAAGGTAGCTGGCCTTCCACCGGGGGCGTCGTCAGACTTGCCGGGGGCGATCAAAGACGGGCGGCGTCACCTTGTATGACGTCCCCTGCCGCAGCGTTGGCCAATTGCAGCCTGCCCCAGCGCCTTCATGGCGCGCCGCGTCAGTCGCGATATCCGACGCCGCGCGATGCCAGCATGGTTTCGCGGGGGGAAAGCCCGTATCTGGCGCGGTACACTTCGGCAAAGCGGCCGAAATGCGCAAAGCCCCATTTCAGGGCAATTTCGGTGACAGAACCCGCCCCCGCTGCCAGATCTTCATGCGCCCGCGACAAGCGCAGGTCACGCCAATAGCCAAGTGGCGTTGTGCCACGGTCCTTGCGGAAGATCAGCTGCAGCCCGCGCGGACTGATACCCGCTGCCTGCGCGACCTCTTCCACAGTCAGGGGCTGATCAAGATGGCTGGCGATGTAATTCTCGGCCAGGCGCATGTGCCGGGGTCGTGGAGCGGCGCGGACGCGGCCAAGCTGGTCTTGATAGTCGTGGGTATGTGCCTCGAGCAGGCTTGACAGGATCGTGGCTTCGACCTGTCGGCCCATCATGCCGGCACCAATGGCCACGCGCCCGGCGTCGGCCTCCTGGACCAGGAACAGGACCAGCTGTTTCAGCATGGCGCCGGGCCCGCTGGCCAGATCCAATGCCCCGGTAAAGGTCAGCGCGTGTTCGGCCCTGTGGCCAAGTTGTGCTGACAGGTGATCCATCATCGCCTTGCGGCTGATCTGCACCAGAACCTGCCGCGTGCCCGCCTCCCAGATCATCGTCGTCGGCAGATGCGGGTTCAGCACCGCCGCCCGCAGGGGATCGCTGGCGTAAAAGTCGCGCCCGTTTGATATGGCCGCCCCACCCGCAACCGGGATCTGCACCAAATAGAAATCCTCCAGATGCCCCGGGGCGATCAGCGTCTTGGCGCCATATTCGATATAATTCAGGCTCAGCCTGTCGCCTGCCAGATGGTGATGCCTGGCGTCAAGCCGCGCACCACGACCGATCGTGTCCAACCGGTGCGGGCAGAACACCGCCGCCACCCGCTCCCGCGCCTCGTCAAGGTCGGTCGAGTGAAACAGGGCATGTTTCGCAAGGGGCGGCTGCGCTTTGGCCGCAAGCATCGCGTTCTCCCTAAGGCCACCTGGACAGTCTAGCACGGAACTGCCGCCTTTGCCTTGCCCGATGACGATTTTTTCGTTTTCCGGATAGTCGGCACGTCTTGTGGATAGCCAAGTCCCGCTGGCGGGCCAAGACTGCTTCAAGTTCAAAAGACACGCGGGGGAACAGGATGAAGGGTTTGCAGGGCAAGGTGGCCATTGTGCCGGGCGGGGCCACCAAGATCGGCCAGGCCATTGTCGCGGGTTTTGTGGCGGCCGGGGTAAAGGTCATGGTGGCGGACATAAACCCGGATGGCGCGGCCATGGCGAGTGGTGATGTGGCCTTCCAATTGTGCGATCTGCGCAACGACGCCGATATCGCGGCGACGGTTGCCGCGACCAAAGCCAAATGGGGCCGGATCGACTTTCTGGTCAACGTCGCCTGCACCTATCTGGACAATGGCGCCGCCTCGACCCGGGCCGAATGGCTGGAGGCGCTGGATACCAACATCGTCGGTTCCGTCATGCTGATGCAGGCGGCACGGGCCGAACTGGCCCGCACCCGGGGCGCCATCGTGAACTTTGGGTCAATCTCGTCGCGCGTGGCGCAAACCGGGCGCTGGCTTTACCCGGTGTCCAAGGCGGCCATCCTGCAACTGACGCGCAATCAGGCAATGGACCTGGCCCCCGACGGCATCCGCGTCAACGCCGTCTCGCCCGGCTGGACCTGGTCCAACATCATGGATCAGCTGACCCATGGCGACCGCGCCAAGACCGACCGCGTGGCCGCCCCGTTCCATCTTCTGGGCCGGGTCGCCAACCCCGAAGAGATCGCCTCGGCTGTCCTGTTCCTGTGTTCGGACGAGGCAAGCTTCATCACCGGCACCGATATCTGCGTCGATGGCGGCTACATGGCCATGGGCCCCGAAAGGGCCGATCCGGCCATTCCGCTACTGATGTCCTGAACCCAAGGGAGTTTGAAATGACACGTCACACCATCATCGGCGGCGGCCAGTCCGGTCTGCAACTGGGCATCAGCCTTTTGCAGGCAGGCCACCAGGTCCGCATCGTGCAGAACCGCACAGCCGAGGACATCGCACGGGGCAAGGTTCTGTCCAGCCAATGCATGTTCTCGAATGCCGTGCAGCATGAACGCGCCCTTGGCATCGACTATTGGTCCAAGACCTGCCCACCGGTTCAAGGGATCAATTTCATCGTGCCCAATCCCGACGGCTCGGGCACCAAGGTCATCGACTGGGCAGCGCGGCTTGAACGTGACGCCTTTTCGGTCGATCAGCGCGTCAAGATCCCGCGCTGGATGACCGAATTTCAGAACCTGGGCGGCCAGATGGTGATCAAGGACGCCAGCATCGCCGATATCGACACCTACTCGCGCGAGGATGATCTGGTCATCGTCGCCTCTGGCAAGGGCGAGGTTGGTCAGATGTTCGCCCGCGACGCCCAGAAATCGACCTTTGACAAGCCGATGCGGGCGCTGGCCCTGACCTATGTGACTGGCATGACCCCGCGCAGCCCCTATTCCGCCGTCGAATTCAACCTGGTCCCCGGCGTCGGCGAATATTTCGTCTTTCCGGCCCTGACCACGACCGGCCCATGCGAGATCATGGTGTTCGAAGGTGTGCCCGGCGGCCCGATGGATTGCTGGGGGGACGTCAAGACGCCCGAACAGCATCTGGAGAAATCGCTGTGGATCCTGAAAACCTTCCTGCCGTGGGAGTATGAGCGGTCGAAGAACTGCACTCTGACCGACGCGAATGGCATTCTGTCCGGTCGGTTCGCCCCCACGATCCGCCACCCCGTGGCCACCCTGCCCTCGGGGCGCAAGGTGCTGGGGATGGGCGATGCGGTTTGTCTGAATGACCCGATCACCGGGCAGGGTTCAAACAATGCGGCCAAGGCCGCTGCCGTCTATCTGCGCCGCATTCTGGACAACGGGACCAAACCCTTTGACGAGGCCTGGATGCAGGGCACGTTCAATGCCTTCTGGGACTATGCCCAGTGGGTGGTGACCTGGACCAACATGCTGCTGATGCCGCCGCCGCCGTTCATTCTGGACATCATGGGCAATGCGCAGGGTCTGCCGAAACTGGCCTCTCGCATGGCCAATGGTTTCGACGACCCGCGCGATTTCTTCCCGTGGTTCGCCGATCCCGGTGCTGCGGCGAATTACCTGGCCGAGTTGAAGGCCGCATGACTTTTCGGGGCAGCGTTCAGGCGCTGCCCCGCCCCTACCCCCAGGGCAGCGAAAAGGTCTTGACGTTGGTATAGGATTTCATCGCCTCGATGACGCCTTCCTTGTAGCCATTGCCGCTGTCCTTGATGCCGCCAAAGGGCGACATCTCGATCCGGTAGCCGGGCACTTCCCAGATATTCACCGTGCCCACGACCAGCCCGCGGATATAGGCCTGCATCCGGTGGTAATTGTTGGTGCAGACCCCGGCCGACAGACCAAACGCGGTGGAGTTGGAAATCCGCATGGTTTCCACATCGTCATCCAACACCCGAACGATGGGGACTATGGGGCCAAAGGTTTCCTGCATCACCAGTTCTGATCCATGATCGACATGATCGACCACAATGGGCGGCAACAGCGCCCCCTTGCGGCCCGGATGGTACAGGATCTTCGCCCCCTTCGCCTCGGCATCATGAACACGGCGCTCAAAGGTTTCGGCAGCCTTTTCGTGAACCACGGTGCCAAGGTCTGTCTTGGGGTCCATCGGATCGCCAAAGCGCAGCCGCTTGGCCCGTTCCAGCACCAAAGGCACGAACCGGTCGGCCACGCTTTCCTGCACCAGAATGCGCTTGACCGCCGTGCAGCGTTGTCCCGAATTTTTCGTGGCCCCCGCCACCGCCAGATCCGCCGCCTTGGCCAGCTCTGCGTCGCTAAGGTCATTGCAGATGATCAAAGGATCATTGCCGCCCAGTTCCAGCACCATACGCTTGTAGACGGCTTTGGCCGCGATCATCTTGCCGACAGGCACGCCGCCGGTGAAGGTGATCAGATCGAAATCGGGATTGGTGATCATTTCGTCGCCGATATCTGCCGGCCAGCCGGTCACGACCGACAGCATCTGCGGCGGCAGGCCTGCCTCATAAATCGCATCCGCCAGCCAGATTGCCGTCAAAGGCGTCAGTTCCGTAGGCTTGCAGACGATGCAGTTGTTGGTCGCAATCGCAGGCGCGATCTTGTGGCTGATCATGTTCAAAGGGTGGTTGAACGGGGTGATCGCCGAAATGGCCCGCAAGGGCTCGCGGGTGGTGAAAATCTTGCGCGCCTTGCCATGCGGGGTCAGGTCGCACGAGAATATCTCGCCATCGTCATGAATGCACATCTGGCCCGCCAAAGTGTAGACATCATAGGCCCGCCCGCATTCATACAAGGCATCGGCCAGCGAGATGCCCAGTTCCGCCGTGATGATCGGGGCCAGCTCGGCCTTGCGGTCACTGATGATCCTTGCCACGTTCAGCAGGATCTTCTGCCGATCATACCGTGTCAGGGTCGGCTGATAGGCCGCCGCAATGGCAAAAGCCTCGCGCGCATGTTCGGCCTGACCCGCCGGAACCGAGCCGATCTGCGCGCCCGTATAGGGATAGAACACCGGCACCCGGTCCTTGGTATCCACCTTGCGCCCGGCGATGCGCATGCTTTCGTGCCGCATGGGGATCGGGCTCATAGTGCGGCCGCCGTGGTTGCATAGAAGAACGCATCAAAGTTGCGCAAGACGGGCTGCGCGGGCAGGTCCATCACGCGGTTGACGATGAAGGGCACCTCCTGCTCGGTCAGCCCGCCATGGCTGCGCAACGGCTCGTTCAGCGCCGCAAGGTCATGGCGGTGGGCCGATGTGCCCAAGGTCATTTTCTGGGTCGAGATCATCACCACATCGCCGATCCGGTCCGGCGGCAATTCAAACCGCCGCACCGCCTCGGCCTTGTCGACCACCAGCAACATCCCCGGAACTGCCGACAGCCGCTTGACCATCGCCCCCACATCCGTTCCGGCGGGCATGTAAGCCGTCGCGAACGACCCCAAGGCGCCGTGGTGCACCACGTAAGGGTCGGTGATCGGCAGGATCACCCGCGCCGCATCCTTACCCAGCCAGCCGTCCAGCAAGTCCTGCACATAGACCACGGCGGGTTGGCCATCGGCCAGATGCTTGGGCTTCATCCCGTGGTCCGCCGTCACCACAATCGCCGCCCCCATCGCATCCAACTGCGCCAGATAGCGGTCGAACATCGCGTAAAAGGCTTGCGCCTCGGGCTGATGGGGGGCGTATTTGTGCTGCACATAATCGGTGGTCGTCAAGTATATCACATCGGGGTGCCATTCGCGCAAAAGCTTGACCCCGGCGGCAAAGACGAACTCGCTGAGTTCCGCCGAATAGACCTCGGGCTGCGCCATGCCCAGCCAGACCGATGCCCGGTCCTGACCATGTTCGGCCACGGTTGAACTTGCCGAACGCTCTGCCGAGAAGCACCGCGCACGGTCCTGATCGAACTTCAGGCCCGCCCCCAGCAAGGCGCGCAACTTGTCCTTGGCCGTGACGATCGCGACCCGCGCCCCGGCATCGTAAAAGGCCGAAAACACCGTCTGCGCGCGCAGAAAACGCACGTCGTTCATCATCACCTCGTTGCCGGTTTCCGGCTCGTACAGGTAATTGCCGCAGATGCCATGCACGATGGGGGGCCGCCCCGTGGCGATCGACAGGTTGTTGGGATTGGTGAAGCTGGGGATCACCGAATGGGCCAGCCGGTCGGTGCCCGTGGCGCGGATGCGCTTCAGCGTCGGCATCAGGCCGGCCCTGATCGCCACCTCCAGATATTCCGGCTCGCAGCCGTCCAGGCAAATGGCGATGGCGGGGACTTTCGGCCAGGGATAGGTCCGGTCGTTCACGGTGACAGGCGCGTTCATGTGCATTCCTTCAAGCGGCAAGTTTGGCGCGTTCGGCCAGGGCCTGCGCGGGTGGGGCGGCAGAGGTGACGCCCATTTCAGCAAGACTTTCAGTGGCGGCCAGCACCACTTTGGCCATGACATGGTGATCCATCCGACCGATCACCCCGATGCGGAAGCTTTCCACAACGGTCAGCTTGCCCGGATAGACGATGAACCCGCGGTCCTTCATCAGGTCATAGAACCGGGCAAAGACGAAATTGGGGTCCGCCGGGCAGAAAAAGGTCACGATGATGGGCGACAGCCAGCGGTCCTTGAGCAGCGTTTCAAAGCCCAGGGCCCGCATCCCCGCCACCATCACATCGCGGTTCCTGGCATAGCGCGCGCCCCGCGCCGCCACGCCGCCTTCTGCCGCATGGATGCGCAAGGCCTCAAGGAACGCGGCCACGACATGGGTGGGGGGCGTATAGCGCCACTGGCCCGATTTCACCATGTTGGCCCATTGGGCATGGACGTCCAGCGACAGGGAATGGCAATTGCCCTTCGCCGCCTCAAGCTCGGCCTTGCGGGCAATGACAAAGCCAAAGCCCGGCACACCCTCGATGCATTTGTTGGCGGACGACACCATCGCCTCATAGCGGATGCCGGTCATGTCGACCGCACCAAAGGCCGACATGCTGTCCACCAACAACTTGCGGCCCCGCGCATAGGTCGCCTGCGATATCTCGGCCACCGGGTTCAGAATGCCGGAGGAGGTTTCGCAATGTATGGCAATGACATGGGTGATCGCCGGATCGGCGTCCAAAGCCGCACCAACCTCGTCGCCCCGGGGCGGCATGTAGTCGCCCTTGTCGATCAGCGTATAGGCGCGGCCGATATAGCGCATGGTTTCCGCCGCCCGCAGACCGTAAGCCCCATTGGCCAGAACCAGAACCTTGCCATGCTTGGGCACAAAGGTGCCCAGCATCGCCTCGACACAGAAACTGCCTGACCCCTGCATGGGCACGCAGGCAAAATCATCGCCCTGCCCTGCCAGGGCAACCAATTGATCGCACAGGGATTTCGTCATGGCCCGGAAATCGGCATCCCACGATCCCCAATCGCGCAGCATCGCTTCCTTGACGCGGATATCGGTGGTCAAGGGACCGGGGGTCAACAGATAGGGCTCGCCCATCCTTGGCGCGGGGAAAGCTGTGTCACTCATGGCGGCCTCCTGATTTGAGGCGGGTTTCGCATGGCGCGTGCCGATTGTAAAATCGTTGTTTCCGATGTACTCATAAGTTTTGCTAGGAGTTTTCTTATGCGCCACGTCCAACTGCGCGCCTTTCATCATGTCGCCCTGACCGGCAGCTTTTCCGGCGCGGCCGAGGCTTTGCATGTCACCCAACCCGCAATCTCTGATCAGATCCGCAAGTTGGAAGAGGAATATGACACCCTCCTCTTCAACCGCGCCAAACGGCAGGTCACCCTGACCGGGGCCGGACGCGACCTTTTGGCCATCACGCGGCGGCTTTTCGATGCCGAAGATCAGGCCCTGCAACTGCTGTCCGAAAACCGCGCCCTGCAAGGCGGCACGCTGCGGATCGTGGCGGACAGCGCGGCGCATGTCCTGCGCGTGCTGGCCACGTTCCGGGCACGCTATCCCGGTGTGCGGGTGACAATCCGGTCAGGCAACAGCCAGCAGGTCATGGACAGCCTGCACGCCTATGACGCGGACCTTGGCGTCGTGGGCGAGGTTCCGGCGGGCGAAGTTTTTGACCATCTGCTGTTGAACGCCACGCCGATCACCGCCTTTGTCGCGGCCAGCCATCCCTTGGCCAGTCGGTCCCGCCTTGGCTTTGCCGACCTTGCCGGTCAGGTGTTGGTCCTACGCGAGCGCGGCTCCAAGACCCGGACCAAGCTGGAACAGGCGGCGGGCGCTGCCGGTGTCACCCTTCTGGCCGCAATCGAGGCCGAGGGCCGCGAGGCGGTGCGCGAAATTGTCGCCTCGGGGGCGGGCATCGGCTTTGTCTCGGGGGCCGAGTTCATCCCCGATGCCCGGCTTGTCGCCCTGCCCCTGGATCATGGCGACGGTCTGATGATGGAAGAGGCGCTGATCTGCCTGCGCGAACGGCGCAACGGCAAACTGGTCCGCGCTTTCATGGAAACGGCGCGGGCCGAAAAGTTGGCTTGAGGTCAGGCCGGTTCCGCAATGGGCTGGGCTGCGGCCCGCACCGTGCCATCATCCCGCATCAGATCATCGATGAACAGGCTTAAAAGCTGCGACCGCCCTGAAACACCCGCCTTGCGATAGATTGCATTGGTCTGGGCCTTGACCGTGCCTTCGGACGTGGCCCGCAAGACCGAGATTTCGGCCGTGGACATGCCCTTGATCGCGAAAAGCGCCACGTCACGCTCGGCCGGGGTCAGGGCCCATTCGGCAAACCGCTCCTCCAGCAGATCCAGAAAGGCACCGGAGGCGCGGCGCAACCGCTCTTGTGCCTTGTTGCGGTCCCGGATCACCCGGCGCATCGCAAATCCGCCCACAATCGCCCCGGTGACCAGCCCGAAGGCCGCGCCGATTTCCAGAAGCTCGCGCATTTCCCAGCTGAGCGCCGCGTTTTCGATGCCGAAGATGGACGAAAAGACGTCGGACACAAAGACAATGGCGCAAAGTGCCTGCACCAGAAACAACACTGCAACAAATCCCAGTCTGCCCAATCGCCTTCTGCCTTTTATTCTATATCCAACGGGGCCAAGTCCCGCCTGCAGCCTGGTTTGTCCCGACGCCCGTCAGTCCCTGCGATCGTCATCCCTGCCATCATGGCCCGAACCGTCACCGCTTCCCGAGTGATCATCCCCGCCGCTTCCGGAATTGTCGCCCCCGCCATCACCACTGCCCGAATGGTCGCCGCCGTCATGGTCGTCGTCCGACACGTCATCCAAAAGATGCCGGATCAATCCCTCGTCCGAATTCGGCGTAAAAACGTCACGCAGGATCTCGCCCGTGCGGGGGTTCAGAACGATTTCGCGGGTTCCGTCCTTGCGGCTGGCAGAAATCTTGATCCGACCCAGCCAGGTCGTCTCGATCTCGATGTTGGAAAAGCCGAATTTCGTCAGTTGTTCTACAACATCATCCGCATAGGTCCGCGCCACGGCGGCGCTCGCACAGGATGCCGCCAAGGCTAGTCCGATCAGGAAAGTTCTGCGCTTCATCATTGTCTCCGGAGGGGCCCGGTCCTTTCGGTTGATTATCCACCAAGGGACGCTGCACGGCAACCCTTGGCGGAATTTGATCGCATGTGTTGCCCGCGCGGCAAAGACCAGCGGGCAACTTGCCTTATCTGGCTATGGCCTAGTCTTCCGCGCCCGAATGGTCGCCGTTGTCATCGCCACCATGGTCGTCGTGGCCATCATTTTCGTTTTCGTTGTCACCATCGTCCGAACCGCTGTCGGAATGATCGTCGTCACCGTCAACGCCGTCGTCGTTCTGGTCCCCACCTTGATCGCCTTCATCCAGGAAATCATGGTCTTCGCTTTTCACTTCGATGCCCGTGCCGCGCTCGCTGCGTTTGGCCCAGCCGGATTCCTGTTTCAGGATGGCGCCCGTAACGGCGTCATAGATCACTTCGACCTTGGAATTGCCCATGATGGCTTCGACCTTGATCTGGGTCAGGCCCGTGGTCACTTCAATCTTGGTATAGCCATTGGCCTGATAGGCCGCGACAAGGTCTTGCGCGCTAACATCGGCCATCGCCATGGTGGCCGACAGGAACAAAGCGGAAGACAAGAGCATCAGACGTTTCATTTTGCAGATCCTTTGTGGTGCGGCACCTTCCTGGAACGGCCAAGGCCCTGCCCACCTGCCAGATCCTCGCCCGGGTCGGGACAATCCCGGTCGAGGAAGTATCTGGCAGGCGCGGGCCTGGCAGCCATCGCAAAGCGAGGGTTCGGTTCCTGCATTCGAAGGGGGGAGCCTGCGCATGCCACCGTCTGCCGTGGGTCGTGTCGTTCGGATCGGTACCGCACTATTGCGATGCCCCCTGAATGACAGGACTTTCGGGCGGGGGAAATTGAACTGCAGTTTAACGCGCACCGCATAAACCCGACATTTTCCGCCTAAACTCCAGTTTAGGACCAGAATCAGACCAATGGCGGAAGCTTGGGGCGAACAACCGCTGCGTTTGCTAGAGCGGGATGGGTTTTCACGGAACCAAAGAGACTATCGGAAATCGCGTTCGAGCGAATGCGAGAGGCAGCGATTTCCGATTCCATGCAAACCCATCC
>JAYSWK010000325.1:0-4275 GCA_043718085.1 Rhodobacterales bacterium | reverse complement strand
TCTTGCCCTTGGCACAGCCTGCGTCAGCCTGCCGCAGGGGGAATGCTGCGGGCGGGCGAATCGAATGGCGGATTGGCAGGGGGCGGAATCCCATTGGCAGGATGTGAACAATATGAGAACATCGCCCCATGCCCAACCGCCGAATCCTGTCGCTTTGGTTTCCTCGCCTGGCCGCCGAACGCGCCCTGCGTCTGCGGCGCGTGGCTTTGCCTTTGCCCTTTGCCATCGTGGGCGATCAGATGGGCGCGCAGGTCCTGACCTCGCTGAACGATCAGGCCGAGGTGGCGGGGCTGCGGGCGGGTCAGCCCTTGCGCGATGCCACGGCCATGTGTCCGGGCCTGTTGACCAAGCCCGCCGATCCCTTGGCCGAGGCTGATTTTCTGGCCGTGCTGCGCCGCTGGGCGGGCAAGTTCAGCCCCTGGGTGGCCGAAGAGCCGCCGTCGTCGCTGGTGGTGGATCTGACGGGCTGTGCCCATCTTTTCGGCGGCGAGGCCCAGCTTTTGGCCGAGGTCGAGCAGGATTGCGCCGGGCTGGGGCTGACCGTCCGCGCCGGGGTGGCAGATACGCGCGGTGCGGCCTGGGCGCTGGCGCGCTTTGCCGGGCGGCAGGTGGAACCGGCCCGCAACGGCGATGCGATTGATCAAGAGGCGCGCGCCACCCGGTCGCGTGCCGTGAAACGCCGGGGATGGGAGCGGGGGGGGGCCGGTCTTGGTCTGGCCCCCGGTCTGGCATCGGGCATGACGCCGCAGGGTGTGATCGCCGCCCCCGGTCAGGCACGTCAGGCGCTGGCGCGCCTGCCGCTGGCCGCGCTGCGCCTGTCGCCCGATGCGATCGAGGGGTTGGGTCGCCTTGGTCTGCGTCGGGTCGAAGAGGTGATGGACCTGCCCCGCGCCGCCCTTGCCCGCCGTTTTGGCACGGACACGTTGCGCCGGGTGGATCAGGCTTTGGGGCTGGAACCCGAACCCGTCGCCCCGTCGCGCGCGCCGTTGCATTTCGCGGCCCGCCTGACCCTGCCCGAACCGATCGGCCGGGGCGAGGATATCATCGCGGGGCTGGACCGCCTGCTGCCGGTTCTGTGCGACAGGCTGACCAAGGCGGGCCGGGGCGCGCGGCGGGTCCGGCTGCAATGCTTCCGGGTGGATGGACAGATCCAGCGAGCCGAGGTTGGCCTCGCCCGTCCCGCCAACCAGCCCGACCGCATCCGCCCGCTGCTGTTGTTGAAGATCGACGCCATCGACCCCGGTTTCGGCATCGATTGCCTGCGCCTGGAAGCGGTCGAGACCGAGCCTGTCTATGCCATCCAGATGCGCGGCCATGCCGAGGCTTCAGCCGCCGCCGCCGCGCGCCAGACCCAGGATACCGCACTGGATGATCTGATCGGCAAGCTGGGGGCCCGGTTGGGCAGCGATGCGGTGATGCGGCTGCATCCGGCCGCCAGCCATATTCCCGAAAAGGCCGCCCAGACCCTTGCCGCCGCCTGGTCCGAGCCCCATCCCGCACCCTGGCCCGAACCCCGCGCCCCGCGCCCGCTGATGATCTTTCGCCCCGAACCCGTCACCGCCCCGGACAGCGACCCGACCCCGCCCGCCCGCTTTCGCTGGCGTCGCCGCGATCTGGCCATCCGCGTGGCCGTGGGGCCGGAACGGATCACCCCGGAATGGTGGCTGGACGATCCCGAATGGCGATCCGGCCCGCGCGACTATTGGCGGATCGAGGTCGAGGGCGGCGAACGGCTTTGGCTTTACTATGCCCATGGCGGCGAGATGTCGGGGGGCTGGTTTTGCCAGGGCCTGTTCGCCTGACCGGTTCGCCCGAAAGGGCGTCCAGATCTGGACAGTCTAAAAAATCATTATATATCAATAGATTGTCTTTCAAAAATTAACCAGGTGGAAAGGTTTTCGCCCATCAGACGCGAAAGGCATCCTGCTTCAGGACACGACCGGCACCCAAACCTCAAAACCGCCCTCACCTGTCATGCCGTCAAACGCGGGCGGATAGTATTCGACCGATGGGCCCGGGCGTGGGGCAAATTCGGGGCGGGTCAGCCAGCCGGAATAAAGCTCGGACCAGGCGGCATTGATGGTCGAGATATGGCCCTTGGTGGCAAACCTGGCATAACTGCCCTCGATCGTCACGCTGGCAAAACCGGCGGGCAGCGCCGCCCCCGCGGGCACAAGCTGGCCGCACAGATAGTCAAAAGTGCCGTCCTTTTCCGCGTAATTGAACACGACACCATAATAGTCGTTCGGCACGGCACCGGGCACCCTTGTGCCCAGCGTGTTGTAAGCGACCCATTGCGCCGGAATCTCGGCCCGGCTTTGCATGTCATAACGTTTGACCATGCCGGCAAAGCGCCGGGTGGCGAATTTTTCGACTTTGGGCCGGGACAGGGTTTTTGTCATGGCACTCCTCGGGATCAGGGGCGGGGTCAGGGGTAGGTCGTCAAGCACAGGCGCGCGGCGCAAGGCCGAGGGCGTCAGGCCAAATTCGGCACGAAAGGCGCGGGCAAAGGCCCCGGGGCTGGCATAGCCTGCGTCCAGCGCAATTTCGATCATCGGGGCTTTGCCAAAAACCAGGGCCTCGGCCGCACGGGTCAGACGGCGGCGCCAGACATAGCGCATCACAGGCTGGCCCGTGGCATTGGCGAAAGCCCGCGCCAGATGAAAGGGCGTGACATCGACGGCTGCAGCCACGCCATTCAGGCTTAGCGGCAGCGCCAGATTGGTTTCGATGTGCCAGATCGCTTTGCCGGTAATGGACATGACAACTCCTTTGCACCTGAAATCGCATGACGCCACGCCGCTGTCTTGACCGCAATTGATCTGGGCAATGACGAGGCGAAGATTCTTGTATTTGGCCGGGCTTGCCCCGAAACCCGCCGTCCATGTGCCGCAAAGGCCCGAACGCGCGGTTTGTCACAGGCAACGCGGCGTGCCAGCGACGCGTCATGTCGATTTTGGTCTGTTGCAGCGCGGCGTGACGGTTTATGTGACGGCATGGTTTTCCGGGCCGCGATTCAGGCGGGCCCGCCCAATGGAGTGTCCGCGATGAAGGTCCTGGTGCCTGTCAAACGTGTGATCGACTATAACGTGAAGGTTCGCGTCAAGGCGGACGGCACGGGCGTCGATCTTGCGAATGTGAAAATGTCGATGAACCCCTTTGACGAGATTGCCGTGGAAGAGGCGATCCGGCTCAAGGAAAAGGGCGTGGCGACCGAGGTCGTCGTCGTGTCGATCGGCGTCAAGCAGTCGCAGGAAACCCTGCGCACGGCTTTGGCCATGGGCGCCGACCGCGCCATTCTGATCGAAGCCACCGCCGATGTCGGCACCGATATCGAGCCTTTGGCCGTGGCCAAGCTGCTGGCCGCCGTGGTCCGCGAAGAGGCGCCCGGTCTGGTCATCGCGGGCAAGCAAGCCATCGACAATGACATGAATGCCACGGGACAGATGCTGGCCGCCCTTCTGGGCTGGAGCCAGGCGACCTTTGTGTCGGAACTGAAAGTCGAGGGCGACCGCGCCGTTGTCACCCGCGAAGTGGATGGCGGGTTGCAGTCGATCAGCGTCAAGATGCCCGCCATTGTGACGGTCGATCTGCGCCTGAACGAGCCGCGCTATGCCAGCTTGCCCAATATCATGAAAGCCAAGGCCAAGCCGATGGCGATGAAGACCCCGGCCGATTTCGGCGTGGATGTCGCCCCGCGTCTGACCGTGTTGAAAACGGTGGAACCGGTGGGCCGCAAGGCGGGCGTCAAGGTCGGGTCGGTGGCCGAGCTGATTGCGAAACTCAAAGACGAAGCGGGGGTGATCTGAGATGGCCGTTCTTTTGATTGCTGACGTAAACGAAGGCCATCTGGCCACCGACCAGGTCGCCAAGTCCTTGGCCGCCGTGGCGGGTCTGGGCGAGGTGCATGTGTTGGTGGCGGGCACTGGCGGCGACGCCGCCGCCGCCGAAGCGGCCACCTTGCAAGGTGTCGCCAAGGTGCTTTTCGCCGATGACCACGCCTATTGCCACGGCATGGGCGAAAGCACTGCCGCCCTGGTGGCCGGTCTGGCCGGGAGCTATGGCCATATCTGTGGCGCTGCGACCGCGTTCAACAAGAACGTGCTGCCGCGCGTGGCCGCCCTTTTGGACGTGATGGTGATGTCGGATGTCACCGCCGTGATCGATGCCGACACGTTCGAACGCCCGATCTATGCGGGCAACGCCGTGCAGACGATCAAATCCGGCGATGCCAAAAAGGTCTTTTCGATCCGCACCGCCGGTTTCACGGCTGTG
>JAYSWK010000324.1:0-4284 GCA_043718085.1 Rhodobacterales bacterium | reverse complement strand
AGACCTCCAGGCTGAATTACTTAGAAACGACGACGAAAAAACTTGCGAATAAATAGCTCCTATTTTTTCGCAAGATAAACACATCCACGCTTGTGCCAAGACTCCGCCATGTTCCACAAAATCCCGAGAGGATACGACATGGCAGATAACTCAGATCCACTGACGGCACCACGCGGACTTGCTACCGACAAACACCTCCGTCGCCGTGCAGTAGAAGAGTTAACCGGGCTTTCCCGCTCCACAATTTATGACCTTATGACTAAGGGCGCGTTCCCGCGCCCGGTGCGCCTGACTGCAAAAGCTGTGGCCTGGCCCGAAAGCGCGATTGCCGCGTGGTTGGCAACTCGCCCCAAAACAGACGCTGCATAAAAAGACCCCGCCGATTGGGCGGGGTCGAGGCGCTCTTAGACAGAGATAAAATATAGCCTCACCTGCCCTTTGATTCAACGAAAAATCAAGGGAATTGAGCTACCCCCTGAAAATGGGACACTGACGGAAGCTACGATTTGATGTCTGCTGGTCTCTAACGAACTGGAGAACAGACATGTCGAAACGCAGAAACCACGATGCGGCTTTCAAGGCGCGAGTGGCGCTTGAGGCCTTGAAAGGCGAGCGGACGGTGTCGGAACTTGCGGCGGCTTATGGCGTCCATCCGACGATGATCCATCAGTGGAAGAAGTCGCTGCTGGAGGGTGCCGCAGGCATCTTCGAGCGGGGAGGCAAGGCTGCCTCCTCCGAAATCGACGAGGACACGGTTCGCGACCTTCATGCCAAGATTGGAGAGCTGGCGGTCGCCAACGATTTTTTGGCCAGAAAGCTCAAGCCATGGATCGGCAAATGAGGCGTCAGATGATTGAGCCTGACCATCCTGAGCTGTCGATTGGCAGGCAGTGCCGTCTATTGTCGATCTCCAGATCGTCGTTTTATTACAGCCCTTTTGGCGAAACGGATACCAATCTCAGCCTGATGCTCAAGATCGACAAGCAGTTTCTGGACACGCCGTTCTACGGTGTGCGGCAGATGACGTGGCATCTTCGTAACGAAGGCCAACCCGTGAATGAGAAGCGCATCCGGCGGCTGATGCGCCTCATGCGATTGATGCCGATCTACCAAAAGCCCAATACCCGTTGCCCGGCAACACATGCTTGCATGTATGAGAGGGAGCAAGCCCGCGAAGGGGCACAAGACCTACCCCTATCTGCTGGGCGGGCTGCGGATCGACAGGCCCAATCAGGTCTGGTGCGCCGACATCACCTACCTGCCCATGCGCAAGGGCTTTCTCTATCTGGTGGCCATCATGGACTGGTTCACGCGCAAGGTTCTGGCCTGGCGCATCTCGAACACGCTGGCGGCGGGCTTCTGCCTCGAGGCGCTGAACGAGGCGATCCACAAGTTCGGTCCGCCCGAGATCATGAACACCGACCAGGGCAGTCAGTTCACATCCTTCAACCGGACCGACCGGTTGAAGCGGGCAAAAACCAAGATCTCGATGGACGGCAAAGCCCGATACCTGGACAACATCTTCATCGAGCGCCTCTGGCGGTCGTTGAAATATGAATGCGTCTATCTGCACGCTTGGGAAACCGGATCGCAGGCCAAGGTCGGCGTCGGGCGCTGGATCACCTTCTACAACCACCAGCGGCCCCACGCCGCCCATGGCGGACAACCACCCGCCGTGGTCTACTTCAATGCAACCCAAACCGATCAGCAGGTGCAGGCTGTAGCTTAAATCAGCCGGAAATCTGTCCAATGATCGGGGAGTAGTTCAAACCGAAATGGCGGGTTTCGCCCCCACAGGTCAAGGTCGAAGATGTCAGGTTGTGAACCGCCTTCACCCGCCGCCAAATCCCAGCAGGCGCAGGGCAAAAGTCAGGCCGTTTGCGGGTTTTCAGTTTGTCCACCCGGGCCGCACAGAATGGCGTATCATCAGCAATATCACCTTGGGGAGCACAGACATGACCAGCAAACACATCATCCTCGCCGCACTCGACGGGCTGGCCGCAGGGTTCAACGCCCATGACATCGACGCCATCATGGGCCATTTCGCCGATGATTGCAGTCTTGACCTGCCTCGCGGTCCCGATGAACATGGCAGCCGCTATGTCGGGCGCGACGAGGTGCGACGCGGCATCATGACACGGTTCCAGACCACCCCGGATGTCCACTATGGCGAGGTCGAGAATTTTGCCAGCGACGGCACCGGCATGTCGCGCTGGCTTCTGACCGGAACCACGCTGGACGGTGCAAAGGTCCGTGTCCGCGGCTGCGACTTTTACACCTTTCACGACGGCAAGGTGACCCGGAAGGATTCCTACTGGAAGATCGTGGTCTGACGCGTCAAGACGCACCCGTCAGCCGCGCCGCGCCGCATCGATCGCGGCCACGTCGATCTTGCCCATGGTCATCATCGCGGCAAAGGCCCGCTCCGCCTCGGCCCCGCCCGCCATCATGGCTTCTGACAGGGTGCGCGGCGTGATCTGCCAGTTCACGCCCCAGCGATCCCTGCACCAGCCGCACTGGCTTTCCTGCCCGCCGTTGCCGACGATGGCGTTCCAGTAGCGGTCGGTTTCCTCTTGGCTGTCGGTGGCGATCTGAAAGGAAAAGGCTTCGCTCTGCTTGAAGTAGCTGCCACCGTTCAGACCGATGCAAGGAATGCCGCAGACCGAAAAGTTCACCGTCAGCACATCGCCCGCCTTGCCCGACGGGTAGTTTCCCGGGGCGCGGTGAACGGATTGCACGGCCGAGTCGGGAAACGTCGCCGCATAGAACCGCGCGGCGGCTTCGGCGTCCTTGTCATACCAGATGCAGATCGTGTTCTTGGAAATGGTCATGTCCGCCGCTTTCGTTGCAACGCCGCCAAAGCGCCAAAATTCTTCGAACGAAAAATTTTGGCCCCTGTCAGCCTGATGCCAAGTTTACACCAAAGGCAACTTTTGCAAAAGCGGCATCACATCCGCCATTTCCGGCCCGGCCTCCAGCCCGGTCAGGGCCCGGCGCAGCGGGCGGTAAAGACCCTTGCCCTTGCGGCCCGTCGCAGCTTTCACAACCTCTGTCCACTGGCCCCAGGTGTCATGGCCCCAGGGTTGCGATGGCAGCAGGGTCAGCGCCTGACGGACGAAATCCACATCCTCGGCATCGACCCGCGGGGTGGCACCGTCGCGAAACAGCCGCCACCAGCCCTCAAGATCGGCCACAACCGTGATATTGCCCTTGGCAACCGACCAGAACAGCTCGGCCTTGTTGGCAGGCACACCCAGCGCCGCCACCCGATCCTTGACCGCCGCATAGGGCAGGCTTTGCACATGGGCGCGGGTCAGCGGGAACAGATCCTCATCATCAAACTTGGTCGGCGAGGCACCGAACGTGCCGATGTCGAACCCGTCGATCAGCTCTTGCATCGACCCTGCAAGCTCGACCGGTCGTGACGATCCAAGCCGCGCCATCAGGCTGAGCAGCGCCATGGGTTCGACGCCCCGAGCGCGCAGGTCGCGCAGGGCCAGCACGCCCAAACGCTTGCTCAGCTCCTCACCCTTGGGCCCGGTCAGCAGCGAATGGTGGGCAAAATCGGGCGGGGTGCCGCCCAGCGCCTGCATGATCTGGATCTGCGTCGCCGTATTGGTCACATGGTCCGATCCGCGCACGATGAAGGACACGCCCATGTCGATGTCATCGACCGACGAGGCGAATGTGTACAGGATCTGGCCATCTGCCCGGATCAGCACCGGATCCGAAACGCTGGCCGCGTCGATCGAAATTGGCCCCAGAATGCCATCGGGCCATTCGATGCGGTTCTGGTCCAACTGAAACCGCCAATAGCCCTCGCGCCCCTCGGCCCGCATCTTGTCGCGTTCGGCGGGCGACAGGTGCAGCGACGCGCGGTCGTATACCGGCGGGCGATGCATGTTCAGCTGCTTTTTGCGCTTCAGATCCAGCTCGACCGGGGTTTCGAAACATTCGTAAAAGCGTCCCGCCGCGCGCAGCTGATCCGCTGCCGCGCGGTAACGCTCCATCCGCAGCGACTGCTTTTCCACCCGATCCCAATGCAGCCCCAGCCAATCAAGATCAGCCATGATCCCATCGGCATATTCCTGTTTCGAACGCTCTTGATCGGTATCGTCAAGCCGCAGGATGAATTGACCGCCGGATTTCCTGGCAATCAGATAATTCATCAGCGCGGTGCGCAGATTGCCCACATGGATATAGCCGGTGGGCGAGGGGGCAAAACGGGTGGTGGTCGGTCGGGTCATGGGCGGTCTCCTCAGAGGGCCTCCCTGTCACGGCAGC
>JAYSWK010000323.1:0-4285 GCA_043718085.1 Rhodobacterales bacterium | reverse complement strand
GAGCGGCATCGCGAAGGAATTGGGTTCACGTCTTGGACCGAAGGGTGAAAAGGGGGACGCGACTGCCTGGGCGGGCGCGGGACGCGCCTGCCCGGGGCAGGCAGTCGCGTCCCCGATTGGCTTTGGGCCAATCGGGGAAAAGAAGGAAGGCTCACCTCAAAAAGCGGCAAGGGGTTCTGCAAAATTGGACTTCGCGCCTTGCACCCAGATCGAACAGAGCTTCAGGCAGGTCTGGTTGCGTGAAAATTCATCCCGCGCCCAGCGCCGGGTCCGACCCCGATCGCACCAGCCGGGTCAGGTCCGTCAGGCTTTCCTTTTGCCGCCCGCGCGCATCGAAATTGGCCGGGGAAAGCCAGACGCGAAAGGCCTCGGCCAGGGCTGGCCATTCGCTGTCGATCACCGAAAACCATGCGGTGTCGCGGTTGCGGCCCTTGACCACCGTGGCCTGACGAAACACGCCCTCAAAGGAAAACCCCAGGCGCTGCGCTGCCCGTCGTGACGGCATGTTCAGCGCATCACACTTCCATTCATAACGCCGATAACCATGGGCAAAGGCCCATTTCATCATCAGGAACATGGTCTCGGTCGCAGCGCGAGAGCGGTTCACCTCGGGGGCCAGATTGATATGGCCAACCTCGATCGAGCCGCTTTGCGGGGTGATGCGCAGATACGAGGCGACGCCACCACAATGCCCGGTCTCCATCTGCCGGATCACATAGAACAGGGGGTCGTCTGCCACAGCCGTGTCCTTGGCCCAGCGGTGATAGGCCGCCGCCGATGAAAACGGGCCGTAAGGCAGATAGTCCCACAGCGCGTCATGACCCGAATAGGCGCGGAAAAGGTCCGCCGCATGGGCGTCAGGGTCCATGCGTTCCAGGCGCACGCTTTGGCCCTGCAGCACCTCACCCATGGGGCGGGGCGGCACGTTCCATTCCGGCAAAGCCGCGCCGAACCTTTTGTCCTCTGCCATGGCAGCCTCCCTTTTGGCATGACTATGCGCGGGCAGGCAGCAAATACAAGTCGCAGCGATAAGTCCAGTTCAGCCGGGCGGATAGGTGTGAAAGCCGTCGAAATCGGCCTTGCCCAGCGCCACACCCGCCTGGCGCAAGGCGGCATACCCCATGGTCAGATGAAAGAAAAAGTTCGGCAAACCAAAAAGATGCAGGAAATCGCCCGCCGATTGCTCCAGATCCGCCACGCCCGCCCGGTGCTGGATGCGGCGATCTTGTGCGCCCAGAAATTCATCGGGCCGCATACCCCCCAAGGTCGCCCGTGCCACGGCCAGACGCGGGGCCAACGCCACGGGCAGGTTCGGCACCTCGCGCCCGGCCAGAGGGCAAGCGACCCGCAGGGCAAAACCCGCCGCCGTGGCAAATTGCTGACCCGCCGGAAAGGCATCCGCCACCTGGGCCGTCATGACCTCGGGCCCGGCCTTTTCGATCATCAGGGTCACCTGCCCCAGATAATGCCGAAAGACCGGGACCGATGCGATGTAAAGCGGCGGCTGCACGGGCATTCCCCAAAAGGTTCCGCCCGACTTTGACCGCCCCTTGGCCGCTTGGCAATCACTCCTTGGCCCATCACTCCTTGGCGACCACCCGCAGGCTCAGTTCGCGCAACTGCTTGATCATGGGCTCAGAGGGCGCGCCCATCAGCAGGTCTTCGGCGCGCTGGTTCATCGGGAACATGATGACCTCGCGGATGTTGGCCTCGTCCGCCAACAGCATCACGATCCGGTCGATCCCCGCCGCACAGCCGCCATGGGGCGGGGCGCCGTATTTGAACGCCTTGACCATGCCGCCGAACCGCTTGTCGACTTCGCTGTTGGGATAACCTGCCAGTTCAAAGGCCTTGTACATGATCTCGGGCTTGTGGTTGCGAATGCCGCCCGAGATCAGTTCATAGCCATTGCAGGCCAGGTCATACTGATACGCATGGACCTTCAGGGGATCCCCCATCAGCGCCTCAAGCCCGCCCTGCGGCATCGAGAACGGGTTGTGGCTGAAATCAATTCCGCCCTCGTCGGTCTTTTCATACATCGGGAAATCGACGATCCAGGCAAAGCGGAAGGTGTCGGTTTCCGACAGACCCAGTTCGCGCCCGATCTCGTTGCGCGCCCGGCCCGCGACGGGTTCAAACACCTCGGGCTTGCCGCCCAAGAAGAAGGCGGCATCGCCTTCAGTCAGGCCAAGCTGGACGCGCAAAGCCTCGGTCGGGCCATCGCCCAAAGCCTTGGCTATGGGGCCAGCCGCCTCGGTCGTGCCATCCTCGGCCTTTCGCCAGAAGATATAGCCCATCCCCGGCAGGCCTTCCTTCTGGGCGAATGCGTTCATCCGGTCGGCGAACTTGCGGCTGCCACCCTTGGGGGCGGGAATGGCGCGGACCTCGGTGCCTTCGTTTTCCAGCAGCTTGGCAAATATCGCGAAACCCGAACCGCGGAAGTGGTCCGACACGTCCTGCATCCGGATCGGGTTGCGCAGGTCTGGCTTGTCCGACCCGTACCATTTCAAGGCATCGCGATAGGCGATCAGCGGCCAATCGGTCGCGGTTTTCCTGTCCGGTGCGAATTCCTCGAAAATCCCCTGGATCACCGGCTGCACGGCGGCAAAGACATCCTCCTGCTTGACGAAACTCATTTCAATATCAAGCTGATAAAAGTCGGTGGGCGAGCGGTCGGCGCGGGGGTCCTCATCCCGGAAACAGGGGGCGATCTGGAAATAGCGGTCAAAGCCCGACACCATGATCAGTTGCTTGAACTGCTGCGGCGCTTGCGGCAGGGCATAGAACTTGCCGGGATGCAGCCGCGACGGCACCAGAAAATCCCGCGCCCCTTCGGGGCTGCTGGCGGTGATGATCGGGGTCTGAAACTCGTTGAACCCCTGATCCCACATCCGGTTGCGCATGGACCGCACGACGTTGGACCGCAGCATCATGTTCTTGTGCAGCTTTTCGCGGCGCAGATCCAGAAAGCGATAGGTCAGGCGGGTTTCCTCGGGGTAATCGACGTCGCCAAAGACCGGCATGGGCAGTTCGGCCGCCTCGCCCAGCACGGTCAGTCCGGTGGCATAGACCTCGATTTCGCCCGTGGCGATCTTGGGGTTCACCAGGGCGGCGTCCCGCGCCTTGACGCGGCCGTCGATGCAGATGACCCATTCGGCGCGGAGCTTTTCGATCTCGGCGAAGGCCGGGCTGTCGCTGTCGGCCAGGATCTGGGTGATGCCGTAATGGTCGCGCAAGTCGATGAACAACACGCCGCCATGGTCGCGCACCCGGTGGACCCAGCCCGACAGGCGGATGGTCTGCCCCACGTGGGTGGCGTTCAGTTGCGCGCAGGTATGGCTGCGATAGGCGTGCATGTGCGTCCCCTTCCCGAGGCTTTTCGGATCGGGGCCGATAGAACGCCGCCCGCGCCCCAAGTCAACCCCGGCCCAAATTTCTTCGAAGAAATTTGCAAAATCCTTCCAAGGATTTTGTCCTTACCCGGCCCAAACCGCCGAAATCAACCCGCGCAGGGAATTGCCGACCCACAGGCGCACGCGGGGCAGATCGCGGGACAGCAACACCTCTTCGGCCAGCGCCATCTCGGCGCGCAGCACGCCGGGCAACAGACCGCAGGCCAGGGGCGGGGTCCGCATTCCCTGCCCCCGGTCAAAGAACAGCGTGGTGATCGTGCCGTCGCAAACCTCGCCGCGTTCGTTCTGGAAAATCGCCTCGTCCGCGCCGGGCGGCAAAGCGGTGCGGGCCGCATCATAGGCAGCGCGGCGGGTGGTCTTGAGGCCAAGCCACGGGTCCATGGATGACAGACGCATGGGCGCAAGCGTCAGGGACCAGACCTGTTTGGCAGGGGGCAGGGATGCGGTCTGGATGTCCAGCCCCCCTGCCGCATCCAGCGTCAGACGGATCCGGGCGGCCCCGACCGGGGCGGCCGCCTGCAACGCGGCCCGAACCGCCGCAATGTCGCATGGCCAGCCCAACCGTTCGGCCGACTTGGACAATCGCATCAGATGCAGCCCCAGGCGCGGAAAACCCTGCCCGCTCCAACCCAGGGTCTCGATCAGTTTCAGGCCGGGCGCACCAGCCCCGTCAGATAACGCGCTTTCCACAAGGCCTCCTCCCATTCACCATCCGCCGTGCTGCCATGGGTCACCCCGCCCCCCACATTCAGAACAATCTGCTCGCCCGTCACGGTCAGGGTGCGAATGGCCACGTTGAAGGCCGCAGCCCCGTCCGGCCCCATCCATCCGATCGCCCCGCAATAGGCGCCACGGGACTGGGCCTCGACCTC
>JAYSWK010000322.1:0-4287 GCA_043718085.1 Rhodobacterales bacterium | reverse complement strand
TGACCTGGCACAACCTGCATTACTTTCAGGAATTGATGCAGACCATGCGCGACGCGATTGCAGCGGGGCGGTTGCAGGCCTTTGCGGCCGTCTTTCGCGACATGCAGGCGCGGGGGGATATCGAGGCCTTGTGATGTCGGTCGCCGATATGGCGTGTTTCACGCGTGAAAATTTGGATATTTCTAGTAAAAACAATACTTTACCGTGTGTTATTAACCAGATGTTAAGAGATGGAGGTGTGATGCGGGGTTTGTGGCCTTTGATTTGGTTGGCTTTGGCTGGGACTGCAGGGGCCGAGCCATTTTGCAAGCCGAATGCAGAAGAAATGGCAGCACTGCCTGCCGATCTGGCCGGGGATTGGCAGGGGGCAATGACGCAAGGCATTCTGGTCCTTACGGGTAAGCCGCAGGTGATGCCCGCCAATCCCGCTGCTTTGTCTGCCAAGGTCATCGCAACGGAGGGCGGTATCAGTCTGGCAGATGCGGCACAGCCTGTGCCCTATGACTTGCAGGCGGCCGCGGGGGATGTGAATTTCGCGCTGCCGGGTGAAACGCCACTTGGCACAAAGGAGTTTCTGGCGCCGTTTCTTGCAGAGGCAGGCATTGACTGTGCCGCGCTGGATTTGCCGCAGTTTCAGGGCGTCGCACCCGAGGCGCAGGGCATGACGGGGATAACCAAAGCCTATCCGCTGTCCGAAAAAGAGATGATTGTGGTCTTTCTGTTTTCCGACAGGGTGGAACCCAAGGCAAATGGGGTTCGGGTGGTTTTGCGCTATATTCGGTAGGGCCATGCGGGCCCGGACGTGCGGGTTTGGCAACAGCGCGAACCAATTGTACCCAAATCTGGCCTTGCCGCCGCCTTATCACCTGTTCATGATTGCGCAACGGTCGTGGTTGACACTTTGGTGTCGCCACCACAGATACAGTTACCGTTCAAGGGGAAGGTCCAGATGTTGCCGATGTCCGGGACCGAGACCTTCCTGCCAGAGAGGAAAGCCAATGTCTGATAAATTGCCCCAAAGCTATCCGGTTCTGCCGCTGCGCGATATTGTGGTCTTCCCCCACATGATCGTGCCGCTGTTCGTGGGTCGGGAAAAATCCGTCCGCGCCCTGGAAGAGGTGATGGCCGACGACAAGCAGATCCTTTTGTCCAGCCAGATCGACCCTTCGGTGGATGATCCGACGACCGAAGGCATCTACCGCCTTGGCGTGCTGGCCAATGTATTGCAGCTGTTGAAGCTGCCCGACGGCACCGTGAAAGTGCTGGTCGAAGGCAAGGCCCGCGTCAGGATCACCGAATTCGTCGAAAACCCGTCGTTCTTCGAGGCCAGCGCCGAAAAGCTGTCAGAGACCCCCGGCGACAAGGATACGGTTTCGGCCCTGGTCCGCACGGTCAGCGAAGAGTTCGAGAAATACGCCAAGATCAAGAAGAACATCCCCGAAGAAGCCCTGTCGGCGGTGGCCGATACCCATGAGCCGGCCCGTCTGGCCGATCTGGTCGCAGGGCATCTGGGGATCGAGGTCGGCCAGAAGCAGGCGCTTTTGGAAACGCTGGATGTGGGCGAGCGGCTGGAAAAGATCTTCGGCCACATGCAGGGCGAAATGTCGGTCCTGCAGGTCGAGAAAAAGATCAAGACCCGGGTGAAAAGCCAGATGGAGCGCACCCAGCGCGAATATTATCTGAATGAGCAGATGAAGGCCATTCAGAAGGAGTTGGGCGACGGCGAGGACGGCCAGAACGAAATCGCCGAACTGGAAGATCGCATCCGGAAAACCGCCTTCAGCAAGGAGGCACGCGACAAGGCCGAGGCCGAGCTGAAAAAGCTGAAAGCCATGAGCCCGATGTCGGCCGAGGCGACGGTGGTGCGCAACTACCTCGACTGGCTGTTGTCGGTGCCATGGGGCGTCAAGTCGCGCGTCAAAAAGGATCTGGCTGCGGCGCAAAAGGTGCTGGACGCTGATCATTATGGCCTGGACAAGGTCAAGGAGCGGATTGTCGAATATCTGGCCGTGCAGGCCCGGTCGGCCAGGCTGAAGGGGCCGATCCTGTGCCTTGTTGGACCTCCGGGTGTGGGCAAGACCTCGCTGGGTCGGTCAGTCGCCAAGGCGACGGGGCGCGAGTTCATCCGCATTTCGCTGGGCGGCGTGCGGGATGAAAGCGAGATCCGGGGACATAGGCGCACGTATATCGGCTCGATGCCCGGCAAGATCATCCAGGCGCTGAAAAAGGCGAAGACGACCAACCCCTTGATTTTGCTGGACGAGATCGACAAGATGGGCCAGGACTTCCGGGGCGACCCGGCCAGCGCCATGCTGGAGGTGCTGGACCCCGAACAGAACTCGACCTTCACCGACCACTATATGGAGGTCGAATACGATCTGTCGAACGTGATGTTCATCACCACCGCCAACAGCTACAACATGCCCTCGCCGCTTCTGGACCGGATGGAGATCATCCCGCTGGCGGGCTACACTGAGGATGAAAAACGCGAGATCGCCAAGGGCCACCTGATTGCCAAGCAGATCACCGGACACGCCTTGAAAAAGGGCGAGTTCACGATCACCGACGCGGCGCTGACGGAAGTGATCCGGTCCTACACCCGCGAGGCGGGGGTCAGGAACCTGGAGCGTGAGATTGCCAAGCTGGCGCGGAAAGCCGTGACCGAGATTGTGAAGAAGACCGCGAAAGTGGTTGAAATCACACCGGAAAAGCTGGAAAGCTATCTGGGTGTCAAGCGCCATCGCTGGGGTCTGGCCGAGAAAGAGGATCAGGTCGGTGTCGTGACCGGTCTGGCCTGGACGAGCGTGGGCGGTGAGCTTTTGCACATCGAGGCGTTGAAGCTGCCCGGCAAGGGGCGGATGAAGACGACCGGGAAACTGGGCGATGTGATGAAGGAAAGCATCGACGCGGCGGCCTCGTATGTCCGCTCGATCGCGCCCGAACTGGGGGTCAAGCCCACCAAGTTCGAGAACGTCGACATCCATTTGCACCTGCCCGAAGGTGCGACGCCCAAGGACGGGCCAAGCGCGGGTCTGGCCATGGTGACCTCGATTGTCAGCGTGATGACCGGCATTCCGGTGCGCAAGGATGTGGCGATGACCGGCGAGGTGACGCTGCGCGGCAATGCGCTGCCCATCGGGGGGTTGAAGGAAAAGCTGCTGGCGGCACTGCGCGGTGGCATCAAGACGGTGATCATCCCGGAAGAAAACGCCAAGGATCTGATCGAGATCCCGGACAATGTGAAACATGGGATGGAGATCATCCCGGTGACCCATGTGCGCGAAGTGTTGAAGATCGCTTTGGTGCGTCAGCCCGAAGCCATCGAATGGGACGAGGCGGCTGAAGAGGCCGCTGCGGCAGCCCGTGCGGCCGCTCATGGCACCAACCTGTCCCAGACGGCGCATTGATCTTGCCCCGGCGCGGTAGGCCGCGCCGGGGCTGTTCATCCGATTTCCAGTTTTGTTTTCATTGCCGTGTTCCCCTTGGAAATTTTCCGGGTTAGGCTGGCTTTTGAATTGGAAACAGCTACGGATTGCATCATGGCCAACACACCCACGACCCCCAAGATCGCCGCAAAGGGCCCCCGGGCTGCCGCGCGCCCCAAGTTGGCGGCGAATGCCGATGCGCCCGACATGGACGTCGTCGAGGATGGTGATGGGGCGGGCAAGGGCCGGGCTGTGCCTGGTCTGCGGCTGAAGGAATTGGTTGACCGGGTGGTCGCCGCGACCGGCGGCAAGAAAAAGGGTGTCAAAGAGGTGGTCGAGGCCACGCTGACGCAGTTGGGTGCAGCCTTGCAAAAGGGCGAAAGCCTGAACCTGCCCGAGTTTGGCAAGATGCGCGTGGCGCGTGCCGGGACCGGGGGCGGCGGAGCGATGACGCTGAAACTGCGTCGGGGCCCGGGCGTTGGCGGCAGGGGAAAATCCGCCAAAGAGGCTATTGCAGCGGATGAAGATCAAGACTAAGACACGCCCGACCGATTTAAGATCGGGCGATTAGCTCAGCGGTAGAGCGCATCGTTCACATCGATGATGTCAGGGGTTCAAATCCCTTATCGCCCACCATGATACAAAACGCCTCCCCTTGGGGAGGCGTTTTGCTTCGGCTCAAGCAAGAAGGAAATTATCTGCCGTGATCACTGTGCCCGCGACCAGGGTCAGGATCACCACAGCAGCCGCCCCGCCCACACCGTCGATGTCATAACGCAGCGTGCCGGTCGCCGTGTCATAAAGCACGCGGTCCTCGGCCCCGGTGGCGGTGGTGCCCAGAACGAAGGCATCGGCGGCCAGG
>JAYSWK010000321.1:0-10769 GCA_043718085.1 Rhodobacterales bacterium | reverse complement strand
TCGTGACCGACCGCGCCGCCCTGATCGGGGCCGCCAACACGCTGATCTTCCGCAAGGATGGCAAGCTGCATGCCGACAATACCGATGGCGCGGGCTTTGTGGCCAACTTGCGGCAAAACGCCCCGAACTGGAACCCGCAGGCGGGGCCAGCGGCCATTTTTGGCGCTGGCGGGGCAGCACGCGCCGTTGTCGCGGCCCTGATCGAACTGGGCGTGCCCGAGATTCGCATCGCCAACCGCACCCGTCCGCGGGCCGAGGCTTTGCGCGCCGATTTCGGCGCCCGCCTACATGTCCATGATTGGGTCCAGGCCGCCAATATGCTGGAAGGCGCGGCTCTGGTGGTCAACACGACCTCGCTTGGCATGACCGGCAAGCCCGATTTCCGCGTGCCGCTGGATGCGCTTGCGGCCGGCACCCTTGTCACCGATCTCGTCTATACCCCGCTGATGACCCAGTTCCTGATCGCGGCCGAGCGGCGTGGCGCCCATGTGGTCGACGGGCTTGGCATGCTCCTTCATCAGGCAGCACCGGGGTTCGAACGCTGGTTCAACCACCGCCCCGAGGTCGACGACGCCACCCGCGCCGCCGTTCTTGGCCTATGATGGGGTTGGGCCCATGATCCGTCCGTTCAAACTGGGCCTGACCGGCTCGATCGGCATGGGGAAATCGACAACCGCCGGGCTTTTCGTGGCCGAGGGCGTGCCCCTTTGGGATGCCGACGCCGCCGTCCATCGCCTTTATGCCCAAGGTGGCGCCGCCGTTGCCCCGATGGCCGCGCTATTGCCCGCAGCCGTGCGGGACGGCAGTGTTTCGCGCGACATCATCCGAAGCCAACTGGCCGACGATCCAAGCCTCCTGCCCCGGATCGAGGCCATCGTGCACCCGCTTGTGGCCGCCGACCGCGACCGCTTTCTCACTGAAACCAATGCCGATCTTGTCGTTCTGGACATCCCGCTTCTCTTTGAAAACGGCACCGAGGCGCAACTGGACGCCACCCTTCTGGTCACCGCCCCTGCCAGCTTGCAACGTGCCCGCGTCCTGGCCCGCCCCGGCATGACCGAGGCGCATTTTCAGCGCGTCCTGACCCGCCAGATGCCCGACTCCGAAAAGCGCAAACGCGCCACCCATATCGTCGAAACCCTCGACCTCGCCGCGACCAGGGCCTATGTCCAGGCCCTCATCCGCCATATCCGGTCCGAAAATGCGTGAAATTGTCCTTGACACCGAAACCACCGGCCTTGAACCCGCCACCGGCGACCGCGTCGTCGAAATCGGCGCGGTCGAACTGATGAACCACATGCCGACCGGGCGCAGCTATCACCAATATATCAACCCCGACCGGTTCATGCCGAAAGAGGCGTTCGATGTGCATGGCCTGTCCGACGATTTTCTGCGTGACAAGCCCCGCTTTGCCGCCGTGGCACAGGTTTTCCTGGCCTTCATCGGCGATGCGACCCTTGTGATCCACAACGCGCCGTTCGACATGAAGTTTCTCAACCACGAACTGACCCTTGCAGGCCATGCCCCCCTGCCCATGTCGCGCGCCTTCGATACCGTGGCTTTGGCCCGCCAGAAATTCCCCGGCTCGCCCGCCAGCCTGGACGCGCTTTGCCGCCGCTTTGGCATCGACAATTCCATGCGCGAAAAGCACGGCGCCCTTCTGGACAGCGAGATCCTAGCCGAGGTCTATCTTGAACTGATCGGCGGCCGCCAACCCGACCTGACGCTGAACGCCGCCACGCGCCAACAGACCGCCGCCACCGCCGACACGACCTGGCGCCCCAAGCCGCGCCCGACCCCCCTTCCCAGCCACCTGACCGAGGCCGAAGCCGCCGCCCACGACGCTTTTGTGGCCAAGCTGGGCCCAGCGGCGATCTGGAAGAAACGGCTGTGACCAGGATGGGCACATTGCCCATCCTACAAGTCACTCAGTTGGCAACTGCCGCCGGTGCCTGCGCGGCGGCCGCCCGCCGGGCCATTTCCTGGCGGTACAAAGCCATGAAATCCACATTGTCGATGTTCAAGGGCGGGAAGCCGCCGTCATGGGTGACGTCCGAAATGATCCGGCGGATAAAGGGAAACAGCATCCGGGGGCATTCGATCAGCAGAAACGGATGCAGCTGGTCATCCGGCACGCCTTCGACCAGGAAAACCCCGCCATATTCCAATTCCATCAGGAACAGCGTTTCGTCATTGGCCTTGTTCTTCGAGGTGACCTTGAACTTGGCGATCACGTCATACTGATTGGCCACGGCCCGCTTGCGCGCATCCAGGCTGACGCCGACCTGAATGTCGGGCATCATTTCCGTGCCGCTCAACCCCTTTTGCGCCACCAAATTCTCAAACGACATGTCCCGCACGAACTGTGCCAGGACCTGCATTTTGACAACCGGCGCTGCCGGGGCTGCGGCCCCATTCCCGTTGCTATCCTCGGCCATCGCTTACTCCCTATGAAATGACGCCACTTCCTAACAGCCCGTTACGGCTTGGTCCATCCCGAAGGACCCTTGGGCGTCACGTCGATCGCCTTGGCCTCGATCACATCCTGTGCCGCATCAGGACTTTGACGCTGCACGACAACCCGCGCCCCGATCAGGCCCATCACCAACTGCCGCACCGGCGGCAGCATCAGGACCAGCCCGGCAAGATCGGTCAGAATGCCCGGCAGGATCAACAGCACCGCACCCAGCGCCACCAACCCGGCCTCCCCGGCTTCGCGCAGCCCGGCCTGACCCCGCATGGCCCCCGACAACCGCACCCCCTGCCGCCGCAGCACCATGACGCCCGCGACCCCGGTTCCCAGCACCAGCACCAGCACTCCCGCCAATCCGATCCACCCGCCCACGACCACTAAGGCCGAAATTTCGGCCAGCGACCAGATCAACAGCCCAAAAAGCACCCGCATCGCGCATCCATCCCAGCTTTTCGCCCTCACAGGTGGACTTGGGCCCACCCAGCCCTTACATAGTGCGCACCCGCATCTTTTACCAACCCTGGGCCCACGCCCGCCAGAGGCTCCGCATGAACTCTTCCTTGATCCAGCTTCTCGTCCTCGCCGGGATCGCCGTGTTCCTTGTTCTCAAGCTCCGCTCGGTTCTGGGCACGCGCACCGGCTTTGAACAGGCGCCGCAAGCGGATGATGATACCCGCCCGCGCCCGAAATTCGAGGTGATCGACGGCGGCCCGGATCGCGACATTGCCGACAACACCTCTGATCCCGCCTCGGCATCGGCCCTGGCCCAGATGAAGGCCGCCGAACCCGCCTTCAATGTCACCGAATTCCTGAAGGGCGCGCGCTCGGCCTATGAGATGATCGTCATCGCCTTCGACAAGGGCGATCTGGCCCGCATTCGCCCCTTTCTGGGTGACGAGGTCGCGACGACCTTTGCCGATGCTGTGGCCACCCGTCAGGATCGCGGCCTGACCATCGAAAGCACATTCGCCGGTGTGCGCGAGCTTTCCCTGACCGAAGCCAGCTTTGATCCCGCCACCCGCACCGCCGAGATCGCTGTCCGCTTCACGGGCGAGCTTAGCCGCGCCGTGCGCGACAAGGCCGGCGTGATCGTCGAGGGCAGTCCCACCGCCATCATCAAACAGCGCGAGGTCTGGACCTTTGCGCGCCGCATGGGGGCGGGCGATCCCAACTGGCAACTGACCGCAACGGGCGACTAGGCCGCTGGAATGCGCGGCGGCCCGACCACACGGATTCTGCAGGCCCTGCTTTTGGCATGGATGGTCATGACCGCAAGCCCGACCCAAGCCCAGGTGTTCGATTTCGAGGAATTGGACGGCTGGGCCCAGGATGACCATCTGGCCGCCCTTCAGACCTTTCGCCGCAGCTGCGATCTGATGAAACGGCCCGATTGGGTGCCCTTGTGCGGCGTGGCACAGGATGTCGATGACAATCCCGCCGCCGCCCGCCAGTTCTTTGAACTTCTGTTCAAACCTACCCTGATTGGCGATCCCCCCGCACTGTTTACCGGCTATTACGAACCGGTGCTGCAAGGCTCGCCCGTCCGCACCGCGCGCTTCGCCTGGCCGATCTACCGCCGCCCACCCGAATTGCGCGACGGGGCCGTCTGGTATGACCGCGCCACGATTGAAAGCGGCATCCTGCGCGGGCGCGGGTTGGAAATTGCCTGGCTCGACGACCCGGTCGAGGTGTTTTTTCTGCATATTCAAGGCTCTGGCCGCATCCAGATGACCGATGGCAGCGTGGTCCGCGTTGGCTATGCCGGGCGAAATGGCCATCAATACCGCTCGGTCGGGCAAGAGCTGGTGCGCCGTGGCATCTATTCCCAATCGCAGGTCTCGGCCGAGGTGATCCGCAACTGGGTTCAGCGCAACCCGTCCGAAGGCATGGCGCTTTTGAACACCAATCCCTCCTTTGTCTTCTTTCGCAAGCTTGCCACATTGGCCGAGGCGCACGGCCCCATCGGTGCCATGGGCCGCTCGATCACCACCCTGCGCTCGGTCGCCATTGACCCCGATTTCGTGCCCCTTGGCGCCCCGGTCTGGATCGAGAAATCGGGGGCCGCGCCCCTGCACCGCCTGATGATCGCCCAGGATACCGGTGGGGCGATCAAGGGCGCCCAGCGCGCCGATATCTTCTTTGGCACCGGGCACGACGCGGGCCGGGCCGCGGGTTCGATCAAGGATGGCGGGCGCATGCTGCAACTTCTGCCCATCGACCGCGCCTATGCCGTGTTGGAAGGCGGCTGAATCCCATGGCCCGTCGCCGCACCCTGCGCCCCGAGGAGGAGGAGCTTTGGCAAGCCGTGGCCCGCACGGCGACACCGCTGCACCCCACGGCCCACCGCGTGAAACTGGATCCCGCCCCCAAACTCGGCACCAAACCCGCCGATCCCCCAGCCCCCCGCCTTCCCACCTTTCGGCTTGGCGAAAAGGCCCGATCCGCCAAGGGTAATGACCTTGCCCCCAGCCTGTCCGACGCCTTGTCCGGCGCGCCTTTGCTGATGGACGCCAAGACCCACGCCCGCATGACCCGCGGCAAATTGCAGCCCGAGGCGCGGATCGACCTTCACGGCATGACTTTGGCCGAGGCGCATCCCGAACTGATCCATTTCATCCTGAACGCCCATGCCGCGGGCTTGCGTCTGGTTCTGGTCATCACTGGCAAGGGCAAGCAAAAACCCGACCACGGGCCCATCCCCCAGCGCCTGGGCGTTTTGCGCCACCAGGTCCCGCTTTGGCTGCGCCAGATCCCCTTGGCCCCGGCGGTTCTGCAAATCAGCGAAAGCCACCTGAAACACGGCGGCTCTGGCGCGTTTTACGTCTATCTCAGGCGGGGTCGCTGATTTCGGTCAATCACCGGATTACAGCACATATCGCGACAAATCGGCCGAGCGTGACAGCGCCCCCAGATTGGCCTCGACGAAAGCCGCATCCACCACGACCTCTTCGCCCGACCGGTCCGGGGCGCTGAAACTCAACTCCTCGAACACCCGCTCCATCACCGTGTAAAGCCGCCGCGCCCCGATGTTTTCGATGGCGCGGTTCACCTCGGCAGCGATCCGGGCCAGGGCGGCGATACCATCCGGCGTGAAGCTGACCTTGACCTCCTCTGTGCCCAGAAGCCCGGCATATTGCCGCGTCAGCGCGTTTTCCGTCTCGGTCAGGATGCGCACGAAATCGTCTTCCGTCAGGGGCTGCAATTCCACTCTGATCGGCAAACGACCCTGCAATTCCGGCAGCAAATCCGACGGCTTGGCAATGTGAAACGCGCCGCTTGCGATGAACAGGATATGGTCCGTCTTGACCGGCCCGTATTTGGTGCTGACCGTCGTGCCCTCGATCAAGGGCAACAGATCCCGCTGCACCCCCTCGCGGCTGACATCCGCCCCGCGCGCGTCGGCCCGGGCACAGATCTTGTCGATCTCGTCCAGAAAGACGATCCCGTTCTGCTGCACGGCGTCCAAAGCCGCTGTCTTCACCGCCTCGTCATCCAGAAGCTTGTCCGCCTCTTGCCCGATCAAAAGATCATAGCTTTCGGCCACCGTGACCCGCTTTTTCGTGGTTCGCTGGCCAAAGGCCTTGAAGATATCCTGCAAGCCCTGCATCTGCATTTCTTGCCCGCCGCCCATCATGAACGGCATGGCGGGGGCGGAATCGGCCAGTTCCAGCTCGATCACCGTGTCATCCATCTCGCCCCGGCGCAGCTTGCCGCGAAACATTTCGCGCGTTTGCTCGCGGGCATCGCGGCCCGCCAGCGCCTCGACCACCCGCTCCTCGGCGGCCTTGCGCGCCTTGGCCGAAACGTCGTCCCGCATCCTGGCGCGGGTATCGACCATGGCCGCATCCATCAGATCACGGATGATGCTGTCCACATCGCGACCGACATAACCCACTTCGGTAAACTTCGTGGCCTCGACCTTCAGAAATGGCGCCTTCGCCAGTTTCGCCAGCCGCCGGGCAATCTCGGTCTTGCCCACGCCGGTTGGCCCGATCATCAGGATGTTCTTGTGGTAAACCTCGTCCCGCAGATCATCCCCCAACCGCTTGCGCCGCCACCGGTTGCGCAGGGCCACGGCCACCGCCCGTTTGGCATCCTTCTGGCCGATGATGAATCGGTCCAACTCGCTGACGATCTCACGCGGGGTCAGGTCGGTCATGCCGTGGCCCCATAAGGCGGCAGGCCGGCCTTGCCCGGAAAGTCCGGCAGCGCCACCATCAATCGGGTCCGCAACCTGTCCCATTGCGCGCCCAGCAACACAAGCACCAGCCCAAGGATCAGAACGGCGATCGCCACCGCCCCCGAAAAAAGCGTCGCCGCCAATGCCACCGAATAGCCTGCCCCCGATACCAGAAACGACCGGCGGTCGATCACGATGGCCACCACCGCGATGATCAGCAAAAAGGCCAAAAGCAGGCCCTGCGCCACCGCCTCGCCGTTGTTCAAAAGGTTGAGCGCGACCGTGTTCACAATCGCCGGTGCCGCCACCACATGCAGCCAGAACGCCGTCGTCGACCGGGTCGAGATCCGCATCGGGTCTGAAAGGTCAAGCCGCATCGCAACCGCAAAGGTGACCAGCCCGAACACAATGGTCAACACCGACATCAGCGGGTCCGTATGGCCGCCAAACAGGCCCAGGCCCGAACTTTGCACCAGTCCGGCACCGATCAGCGCGGTCCACAATCCGACGAAAACCGCCGCCGCGATGATGGCCGCCGTGAACGGCACCCGGAACAGCGCATATTGCCCCGCCATGATCAAGGCCACCACGGCGGCGATTACCGCCACCGAATAATCCCCCGCCCCGGTCCCGATCAGCGCCGTCGCGAACACCGTCGCGGCCAGCACAGTCATGATCTGCAACGCCATCGACGGCGCGATCATCCGCCGCCTGAGTGTGAAATAGCTGCCCGTCGCCATCAGCCCCGCGATGGTCAGGCCCGACAGCAGGATCGTCGTGAACCCTGCCGGGGCTTGGGTGTTCAGACCCATCAGCGTCGCCACACCGACCCAGCCCGAAAACAGAATGGCCAGACCGACCACGACGAATATTTCGTTGAACCCCTTGAACAGGACGAATGGCTCTTCGATGGCCGCGACGCCCGACCTTGCGCTTTGCCGACCGGCGGCAAGCGCGATCAGTTGCGCCGATTGCGCCTCGGTCACAATGCCGCGCGCCACGGCGGCGCGCAGATCTTCCGATGAAACGTTCATTTCGCAATCACCTCAACGGTCACATTCCCATTCGTATAGACACAAATGTCGGCGGCAATCGCCATGGCCTGGCGGGCAATCGCCTCGGCCCCAAGATCGGTCACCATCAACCCCCGCGCCGCCGCCAAGGCAAAGTTGCCGCCCGATCCGATGGCCGCCACGTCGTTTTCCGGCTCCAGCACATCACCCGCCCCGGTCAGCACGAACAGCCCCTCGCCATCGGTCACGATCAGCATGGCTTCCAGATTGCGCAGGTATTTGTCCATCCGCCAATCCTTGGCCAGATCAACACAAGCCCGCGCCAACTGGCCCGGTGCCGCCTCCAGCTTTTTCTCCAGCCGCTCCAGCAAGGTGAACGCATCTGCCGTCGATCCGGCGAACCCCACCACCACATCGCGCCCGCCCGGTGACAACCTGCGCACCTTGCGGGCCGAGCCCTTGATGATGGTCGCGCCCAGGCTGACCTGCCCATCGCCCGCCACCACAACCTCGCCGCCACGCCGCACCGCCAGAATGGTCGTGCCATGCCAGCCGGGGACTGTGTCATCTGCCATATGCCGCTCCATCTGCTGGACCCAATATGGAAGGCGGGTGCGGGACGTGCAAGCAGGCGGCTGGAAATAGGCCCGCAACTGGGTTAGCCCGGTGAAACGATGCCGCGCGACCGGATCCTGAACTTGTACACCACGGCCGGCCAGCATCGCCTGGTTGCGGCAGGCAAGGGAATTCACGGATTGATCGCCCAGGCCGTGCAGTCCGAAGGCTGGCAGCTGCGCCTGCACGGCAAGTTCGACCGTGTCAGCGGCCCTGGCTATCACATGGTCGACAATTTGCCCGTGACCGCCCCGCATTGCCTTGTCGTGCGCCGCTGCCATATGGAGCCGTTCTACCGCATCGAAGCAACCAACGACCGTTGGCTTTGGGACATTACCGAGCAGCCCTTTACACCCGGCGCGCAGGCCGAATGGTTCCTGAAATACTGGCAGGACCGCAGGTTCAAAGGCCAGACCATTGCCGAAGGCGGCTATATCTTCATGCCCCTGCAAGGCAAATTGTCCAAGCACTGCTCGTTTCAGTCGCAAAGCCCGCTTCAGATGATCGCGACGACCCTGAAGGCCGATCCCAAGCGCACCATTTTCGCGACGCTCCACCCCAAGGAAACCTACAGCGCCGATGATCACGCGGCCCTGCAGGGTTTCGGCCCCCGCTTTCAGCTTGTCGCCCAACCCTCGCTGCCCCTGCTGGCCGGGTGCGATTATGTCGTGACGCAAAATTCAGCCATGGCCTTCACCGGCTATTTCGCCCGCAAATCCGCCGTCCTTTTTGCCCGGATCGACTTTCACCACATCGCAGGTTCCGTGCCCCGCATGGGCCTGCAGGCCGCCTTCGCCGCGGTGAATGAACCCCAGCCCTTTGCCAGCTATCTGCAGTGGTTCCTGCGCGACAACGCCATTTCCGCCTGGTCCCAGGATGCCGCCCCCCGCATCCTTGACCGCCTGCGCCGCCACGGCTGGCCCATATGAAAAAGGCACCCCGCAGGGTGCCTTTCACGCCGATTCATTTCGGGGTTCAGATCGAGGCGTTGATCCAGTTGGCCAAAGCCGCCTTCGGGGCCGCGCCGACCTTGTTGGACACAACCTGCCCGTCCTTGAACAGAAAAAGCGACGGGATACCGCGCACACCCAACATGGCCGGGCTGTCGGGGTTCTCATCGACATTGACCTTCACGATCTTGATCTTGCCACCATATTCGGCGGCAAGCTCTTCCAGCGCCGGGCCGATCTGACGGCAGGGGCCGCACCATTCCGCCCAAAAGTCCACGACAACGGGAACAGCGGATTTGCGGACCTCGGCGTCGAAAGTGGCGTCGGTCACGGCGACGGTATTAGCGCCCACGATGATACTCCTGAATCCTGTGATTGGGCTGTCAAGCTAGGGTCGGGCAAGCCCCGCGTCAAGGGGCCGGAACACTATCCCTCGTGGCTCGCTGCAAAGCGGCCCTCACGATATCGGCATCGATACCCATCAACTGCCCCGTCCGGGTCCACAGGATCGCGGTCTCAACGCGGCGGTCCGGGTAAAGCTGGCCCAGCATGTGATGATAGGCCCCAAGCTGACGCAGCAGCCCCTCGGGCACTGCGTCGGCCCCGCCCGGAATCACCGCATTCGATTTGAAATCCACCGCCAGCACCTGATCGGCACCCACAACCAGCCGGTCAATCACCCCATACAGACGCCGCCCGCCAAGGTCTGCCGTCACAGCGACTTCGCTCAGGCTTTGCGGCCCGAACAGATCGGTGAAAGCGGGGTTCTTCAGCAGGCCCCGCGCCTCCTCCAGCACCAAGCCCAGCAAACCCGGATCCGGGACCAGATGCCGCGCCACATCGGCCCAAACCCCTTCGACAAACCCTGGCAAATGCTGCAACAGCAGATGTATCGCATCGCCCCGCGCCGTGGCCGCGATACCCGCCTCAGCCACAGCCTCCCCCGCCAGCGCCTTGGCCCCGCCAAGGTTCGACGGCAGCAATACCTCGCTTTTCGGCACCGGCCCCGGCAACCGCAGCGCCCAATCCGGAACCGTCGGCGTGCCAAGCGTCGGGGCGTCACCCGGCAGCAACGCGTCTTGTGGCCATTGCCCCACCGCATGGCGCAACCCCAGATCAAAGGCCTCGGCACCCAGCCGCTCCATCCCCTGGGCGGCGATCGCATGCCAGCTTGCCGGATTGGTCACCTTGCCGGCCCCCGCGACGATCAGCCAGGCCCGCGCCCGCGTCGCCGCGACATAGAACAAGCGCAGCCGTTCCTCGGCATCCCGCAGCTCTTTGTGCTGGCGCAGAGCCTGAATTTGCGGCGGGCTGTCCTCTTTCGCCATCTTCCAGACCGGTCCCGCCGTGTCCGACACGTAAAAGATCGCGCGGTCATTCGGCCTGCGGTCGGTCGTGTCAGGCATGATGACAATTTCGGATTCCAACCCCTTGGCGCCATGCACCGTCATCACCCGGATCCGCCCGCCCGAGGATTCGGCCTGACGTTTCACGTCAATCTCATCGGCCTCCAGCCAGATCAGAAACCCGGTCAGGCT
>JAYSWK010000033.1:0-2467 GCA_043718085.1 Rhodobacterales bacterium | reverse complement strand
CGACCTGACCCTGGGCCAGCAGGGGGCGCACCGTCCCATCGTCCATGGCAAAGTTGCGTGCCTTTTCGCGGTTCAGAAAATCGGCCAGAGACTGGGCATCGGCGGTCAAAGTCGCCGTCTGCTCGTTTTCATAGGCCTGCGCCGCCTCGAGCGAGGCCCCGACCACGCCGCGCACCCGGTCTGAAAACCAGCCCTCAAGGCCGATGTTCACCGTCAGCACCCCAAAGACCGCCACCAGCACCGTGGGGATCAGCGCGACGATGGCAAAGACACCGGTCAGACGCAGGTGCAGCCGCGACCCGGCAGACTGGCTGCGGCGGTCCGAAACCATCTGGATGATGCGGCGCAGAACCAACGCAGCCACGACCAGCACATAGACCAGATCGACCAGCATGATGATGCGCAACCAGCGCGACGAGGTGCCCTGATTAAGCGGGCCAAGCAGCAGAAAGGTCGCAACAGCCAGCAAGGGCCCCAGAAACACCAGCCCCAGCGTCATGCCGGTCTGCACACGGCGCTGCCGCCGCAACCGCGACAATTGTGTCACCCAATGATTGGCACCGCCAGTTCGTTGCACGCGACCTCAAATCCCTGTCACGGGGCGCGACCGCGTCCGCGGCCTGCCCATTTGGGTGCCTTTCGGATGCGCTGCACCCGGGACACTCTTCCTGTGGCGGTTTTACATCAGTTTGCGGCGCCGAGTCACGCGGATATCAAGCTCGGTGATCTTCTTGCGCAAAGTATTGCGATTGATGCCCAGAAGGTCGGCACATCTAGCTTGATTGCCCGCCGTGGCATCCAGGGCAATTTCGATCAGGGGCAGCTCTATTTCCCGCAGTATCCGGTCATAAACCCCGGCGGGCGGCAGTTGGCCATGGTGCAAATCGAAATACCGTTTGAGGTGGCGCGCGACCGAGGCGGAAAGGCGCTCATTCTCGATCAGGCCGGCATTCGCGGGCTCGCTGGACTGGCCGGCCCCCAGGGCCGTGTCCAGTTCGGCCGGTGAAATCTCGGGTTCGGACGAGGTCACGATCAGGCGCTTGAGCACGTTTTCAAGTTGACGCACATTGCCCGGCCAGGGATGGACCCGAAGCCGGTTGCGCGCCTCAGCCGAAAGGCTGCGAGCGGTGCCGATGTCACGCTCGCCACGGGCCAGGAAATGGTCGGCCAGAAGGCCGATGTCCTCGACCCTTTCACGCAGCGCGGGCACAACAAGTGTCACCCCGCCCAGACGATAGAAAAGATCCTTGCGCATCTGGCCCGCCGCAACCCGGTCGGTCAGATCGGCCTGCGAGGTGGCCAGGATGCGGGGGGCGTGGTCCTGGGCCATATCCAGCATGCGCACAAGCCTTGCCTGGCCATCATCGCTGAAATCGGCAACCTCATCGATCAGAAGCGAGCCACCCCGCGCCTTGGCCAGCACATTGGCAATGCCGTCGGCCCCGGCCAGATCCGAGGATTGCAGCGCCACGAAAGGCTGGGTGCGGCGGTCCGAGAAGTCATGAATGGCCCGCGCTATCAGGCTTTTGCCCGAACCTGATTCGCCCGTGATCAGAACCGGCAGATCAGTGTTCATGACCTTGGCGACCAGCCGGTATAGTGCCTGCATCGCGGCAGTGCGCCCGACAAGCGGCAAATCCTCGCCCGTGGCGCGCGGGCTGGCAACCACGGCAGCCGCCACGCGGCGCTTTTGGTCCAGCGCACGGGCCGAACGTTTCATCAGATCAGGCAGATCGAAAGGTTTGGGCAGATAGTCGAAAGCCTCGGCCTCGGCGGCCTGAATCGCGGTCATGATCGTGTTCTGGGCAGAGATGATGATCACCGGCAGGCCGGGGCGGATGCGGGCGATGCGGGGCAGCGCCTCGAGCCCGTTGCCATCAGGCATGATCACATCCGAGATCACCAGATCGCCCTTGCCCTCTTCGACCCATCGCATCAGCGTCTGCATCGACGAGGTGGCATGGACCTTGCAGCCTGCCCGCGTCAGGGCCTGGGTCAGGACTGTTCGGATCGTGCGGTCATCATCGGCAAGAAGGACGGTTCCATCCATTACGGGTTCTCCTGGTCAAGCTCGGCGCGCGGGGCGCGCGGCAGGGAAATGCGAAACACGGTGCGGCCCGGCGCGGAATCCACCGAGATCCAGCCTTCGTGATCGGCGATGATCTTGGACACCAGCGCCAGTCCCAGACCGGTGCCGTTTTCACGCCCCGACACAAAGGGTTCAAAGATGTCTTCGGCAATTGCCGGCGGAATGCCGGGGCCGTCATCGATGATCTCGATCTGAAGGGGCAGAACCGCCCCGGTGCCGTCCTTGCGGCGGCGGCGCAGGGAATGGTCGTAAAAGCTGTGCAGACGAATGGTGCCGCCGTTCGGGCCCGCGGCCTCGGAGGCGTTTTTCAAGAGGTTCAGGAAGACCTGCATCAACTGGTCATCATCGGCAAAGGTCGCGGGCAAGGACGGGTCGTAG
>JAYSWK010000320.1:0-4290 GCA_043718085.1 Rhodobacterales bacterium | reverse complement strand
AAGATCAGGCCGGCATCTCAGGCATGAGCGCGTTGAAATAGGCGACACTTTCGCCTATGCGGGCGGGGAAGGAGACCGCCCATGAGCCTGAACACCTTTGGTCACTTGTTCCGCGTCACGACCTGGGGCGAAAGCCACGGCCCGGCGATTGGCTGCACGGTCGATGGTTGCCCGCCGGGCCTGGCCTTGTCCGAGGGTGATTTGCAGCCATGGCTCGATCGCCGCAAGCCCGGCACCAGCAAGTTCACCACCCAGCGCCAAGAGGCCGATCAGGTGCGCATCCTGTCGGGCGTGTTCGAAGGCCGCACCACCGGCACGCCGATCCAGTTGATGATCGAAAACACCGACCAGCGGTCCAAGGATTATGGTGAAATCGCCCAGGCCTTCCGCCCCGGCCATGCCGATATCACCTACCACCAGAAATACGGGCTGCGGGATTATCGCGGTGGGGGGCGGTCCTCTGCCCGTGAAACCGCTAGCAGGGTTGCGGCCGGGGGCGTGGCGCGGGTGGTGCTGGCGGCGTTGGTGCCTGACCTCAAGATCACCGGTTACATGGTCCAGATGGGTCCGCACGACATGGATCGCAGCCGGTTTGACGCGGGCCAGATCAATCAAAACCCGTTCTGGTGCCCCGACCCCGTCGCGGCGGCCGAATGGGCGGACTACCTGGATGCCTTGCGGAAATCCGGCAATTCGGTCGGCGCGGTGATCGAGGTTGTGGCCGAGGGCGTGCCCCCCGGCCTTGGCGCGCCGCTTTATGGCAAGCTGGACAGCGACCTTGCGGCGGCGATGATGTCGATCAACGCCGTCAAGGGTGTCGAGATCGGCGACGGCATGGCAGCGGCAGCCCTGACCGGCGTGGACAATGCAGACGAGATCCGCATGGGGGCCGATGGTCCCGAATTCGCCTCGAATCACGCAGGCGGCATTCTGGGCGGCATTTCCTCGGGTCAACCCGTGGTCTGCCGTTTCGCGGTCAAGCCGACCTCCAGCATCCTGACCCCGCGCCGGACGATCAATGTCAAAGGCGAGGCCGTGGATCTGATCACCAAGGGCCGCCACGACCCCTGCGTCGGCATCCGCGCCGTGCCGGTGGGAGAAGCGATGATGGCGCTGGTGCTCGCGGATCACATCCTGTTGGACCGGGGGCAGACCGGCGGAATGCGGGGGCGGATCGGCTGACCCGCCCCACGACGCCGCAGACTGCTGGGAAACGTCTTGCGGCGCGCACGCGTTTGCCCGTTTGCCACAGGCGTCTCAGGAAGTGTGGACCCATGGCGGCGGCAGGCGAGGCTGTGATGACGCCCGTGCGGATCGGCTGATCCGCCCTCAAGGCTGCGTCAGGTCGCGGGACCCTGACGGCGGGTGCAGCGGAAGGTGTTCTCGACCGAAACGACCACCTTCAGGGCGAGTTTGCTATGGTCGCCAAAGTCTTCCGGGCGGTCGATGGGCCCGGTCAAAGACATTCCCACAGCGCCGAATTCTTCCTTCAACGCGCCGCCGAGAATGAAAAAGGCCGGCCGGTCCATCCAGTCGTCCATGTTCAGCTTGCCATAGGGCCCGACCGCGCCATCAGGGCCGATAAAGGCATAGCTCAGTTCGGCGATGACAATGGCACCGAGATAGGTGCCACTTGAGTCCTTGCAGTCCCAGGTGCCATCCGCGGTCAGACCGTAAGTGCCGGGGGTGATCTGTTCGGTGGTGGTGGTATCGGACCGCGCCGCGCCGGCCAGGGCCACGACGACGGCAGCGACGGCAGCGACGGCAGCGACGGCAGCAAGATATCTGGACATTTCAGGTCTCCGTTTGATCGGTTGGTGGCTCCCATCCTCCCGTGGTGTGCGATTCGTTCCAGGGACGATACGGCAAGGATGCGCTGTCCGGCGTTTGTCCGGCGTCAGGTCTGCCGTCAAAATGCGCCGGCGCCGGCGTCAATTCCGCCGTTGCGGACGTCACTTCTTTGGTCCTGAAAAGAAACGTATCTCGGTTGGCGCCAGGAACACGAATTCGACTCCGCGTCCTGGCGGCGCGGGGAAGATCGAGCCGCAGACCGAGCGGAAATCCTCGATCCGGCAAACCTCGTCGCCGCGCAGGTATTGCTGGTCCGATCCGGGGACCTGGCCGACCAGTGCTGCGAGGTCCGCGCCGGCCAGCCGGTCAACTGTGCTCAGATCGTCCCCCCGCGACCAGACCGGCAGACCAGCGCGGCGCAGCCCGTCCAGCAGGCGCTGATTCTGCCCGGCCTGCCGTATGGCGGAGTAATGCATAAAGAGCTGATGCAGGTTGGCCTCGGGCTGGGCGGCGAGAAAGTCTTTCAGCACCGTTTGCGCCTGACCCAATTGCCCCTGGATGGCCAGGGCCGCGATCAGATGGGTCAACAACACCTGATCGTGCGGCAAGTCGGGCCAGGCCGCGACAAAGTCGGCAATGGCGCCGCCGTACCGACCTTCGGCAAAGGCAAGCTCGCCATAGATCACGATATCGTCAGGCCCCGGCACCGGATCAAGCTGGCGCATGTGGGCCAGTTCCGCCCTGGCCAGAAACGCCTGGCCGGTCCGCGACAAAAGCAGCGCCAGATTGGCCCGCGCTTCGGCATCGTCGGGCCGCGACAGAACCGCCCGCTTGGCCGAGATCAGCGCAGTGTCCATGGCTCCGTCCTGCGCCTGAAGGCGCGACAGCACGATCAGGGCGTGGGCATTCTCGGGGTCGCGCTGCAGGGCCAGACCGGCGGCGACATAGGCCTGGTTCCGCGAGGCGTCGGCGGGCAAGAGCGCGTCAAAGCGCCGTTGGGCAATGGTCACGGCGGCCATGGCGTAACCGGCGTGGGCTTCGGTAAATCCGGGGTCCAGATCGGTGGCGCGCTGGTAAACCGCCATGGCCGCGTGCAGTTGGCTGTCGCCCGCGGCGGCTAGAGTGGGATGGGTTTGCATGGTCGCGGGAAACGCTGCCTCTCGCATTCGCTCGAACGCGTTTCCCGATGGGGTTTGCTTCCATGAAAACCCATCCCGCTTAAGGCGCAGGCTTTCGGCGCGCAGGTACAGGTCATAGGCCTGCAAGTTTGCGGTGGGCAGGGCTGAGCCGATCGGCGCGGACGGGCCTTTGGCCTCCGATGGGCGCGGCATGACAAATTGCGCGATACCGATGCCCGCCGCCACGACAAGGACTGCAGCCGCCACCGCCAATCGGCGCAGGTCGCGTCGCGGCTGCGGCTGCGGTCGCGCAGGGACCACGTCGACCCCGATGGCAGGCCGCGGGGATGGCGCGGGCGGGCCCAAAGGCTGGGGCGGCTGGGGCAGGCCCAGTTCCGCCACCATCATGCGGCGAAAAGTGTCGTCCCGATCGCGCGCCTCGCGATATCGACCCATTGCCTGCAAGCCCTGTACCAAACTGGCATTCAGCGTCTGGTCATATGGATCCAGCACCAACCCACGCCGGGCCACCCGCACGGCATCGTCCCAGTGCCGGTTCTGGCCATGAACCTCGACAAGCGACCGGGTGCACCGCAATGCCAGGTCCCGCAGTCTGGTGCGCTGATGCTGGAAATAGCCGTCAGGATCCAACGCGATAAGGTCGACCCCGTCCAGCAGGTCACCGCGATAAAGCGCAAGGGCGCGTTCAAGGTCGACGGCCTCGGAAGACGTCGCACACCGGTCGAATTCGGCCACATCGCTGCCGATGGCCCTTGGGTCCAGCAAAAGCGCATCGCCGTCGACGACCAGCGCACCCGGATAGGGATCTAGGGCCTGCCGCAGGGTCCAGATCATCTGCCGCAAACTGGCCCGCGCCTGAGCATCGGCGCGGTCACCCCACAGCATGGCGCTCAGGACTCCGCGTTCCAGCCGCTGCCCGTCCGAAAGCGACAGACGCGCCAACAGAAGCTGCGTGCGGGTCCCGGAAATCTTCAAAACGTCGCCGGAAGGGGCCGCAACCTCAAACCTGCCCAAGAGACGCATCGTCAGCAGCATCGGGTTCCCCGCAACCGGGTTTTCGGTCGCTCGCGACCGACCTGTCAGGTCACAATAGAGCGTGTCTGGTTTTGATGGAAACACTCTTATCGAAAAACGCGTTCAAGCCGTGGCGAGAGGCAGCGGTTTTCGATTCAACCGGAACCAGACACGCTTTAAAGCGGGATGGGTTTACACAGAAACGCAAACCGCTGCCTCTCGCATTCGCACGGCCGCGTTTTGCGTCGTGTATTGTTTCCATGCAAACTCATCCCGCTTTAGCAGGCTGCTGAAGAAGTCAGTGTTTTCTCCGGGTCCGGGTTTTGGCGGTCGATTTGGCGGTTTG
>JAYSWK010000319.1:0-4301 GCA_043718085.1 Rhodobacterales bacterium | reverse complement strand
CTATGCCTCCGGCGGGAGTATTTAAAGCGGTTCAGGTTTCGATGGAATCGGAAATCGCTGCCTCTCGCTTCGCTCGAACGCGTTTTCCGATGTCCTTGCTTCCGTCAAAACCTGAACCGCTCTAGGCAAAGGTCAAGGGCAAGATCGCGCCGGGACCATGCCCCGATCACGGGGGATCGTTTTGACCTTTGGGTCTGCGCGTGTATAAGGCGGCAATCTAGCCAGGGATGATGGGTTTGCTGAGGTTTGTCGTATCGTTTTTCGGGGCCATCTTTTCGATGGTAACGATGGGGCTTTTGTTTGCGGCCCTGACGATTGGCGGCATTTTCTACATGTATTCCCGTGACTTGCCGAGCCACGAGAGCCTGGCCAACTATGCGCCGCCCACGATCAGCCGAATCTATTCGGCCGAGGGGCGGATCATGGACGAGTTCGCCACCGAACGCCGCCTTTTCGTGCCGATCAGCGATATTCCCGATCTGGTCAAGGACGCTTTCATCTCGGCCGAGGACAAGCATTTCTACACCCATGCCGGCTATGACGTCGAAGGCATGATCGCCGCCGCCCGCGACGCCATCATCTCGCGCGGCAAGAACACGCGCGGGGCCTCGACCATCACCCAGCAGGTGATGAAGAACTTTCTGTTGTCGGGCGACCGCAGTGCGGAACGCAAGATCAAGGAAATCATCCTGGCCACAAGGCTTGAGCAAACGCTGAGCAAGGACAAGATCCTTGAGCTTTACCTGAACGAGATCTTTCTGGGGCAGAACTCCTACGGCGTGGCGGCGGCGGCGCAGACCTATTTCAACAAACCCCTGTCCGATCTGGCCCCGCATGAGGCCGCCATGCTGGCCGCCATGCCCAAGGCGCCCAGCGATTATCACCCGGTGCGCAACCGCGACAAGCTTTTGGAGCGGCGCAATTACGTGCTGCGCGAGATGTGGCAGAACGGCTATCTGGACGAGGCCACCTACAACGCCGAAAAGGAGGCGCCGCTGCAATCGGTGCAGGCCGGGGATTTTGCCGGATACCGCAATGTCTTGCCGCCGCGCGACTATTTCACCGACGAAATCCGCCGTCAGCTGTCGGGCACCTTTGGCGAGGACGAATTTTTCTCGGGTGGCCTGTCGATCCGGGCCACGCAGGACCCGGAGTTTCAAAAGCTGGCCGCCGCCGCCTTGCGCGAAGGGCTGGAGAAATACGACCGCAACCAGGGCGTCTGGCGCGGCACCGGCAAGGTGCTGACCGAGGCTCAGCTGACCGATTGGCGCGTGGCCCTGGCCGAAGTGGCGGGTCTGCCGCGCGATGTCGAAGGCTGGCACGCGGCTGTGGTGCTGAAGCTGGGGGACGAGACGGCGACGCTGGGCATCGAAGGGGTCGAGGACGGGCAGGACAGCACCGTTCCGGCCGAGGATGTGACCTGGGCGCGCAAGCGTGCTGCGGATGGAAAGCTGGGCAAGAAGGCAAAAGTGCCGGGTGATCTGGTCAGCGTGGGTGACATCGTCATGGTGCGGGCCGTCACCAAGGACGAGGACGGCAGCTTTGTGAGCTGGTCGCTGCGTCAGGTGCCCGAAGTGCAGGGCGGGTTCATGGCGATGGACGTGAACACGGGCCGTGTCATCGCCATGCAGGGCGGGTTCAGCTATCAGGATTCGGTCTTCAACCGCGCGACGCAGGCCCTGCGCCAGCCCGGTTCCAGCTTCAAACCCTTTGTCTATGCCGCCGCCTTGGATAGCGGGTTCACCCCGGCCACGATCATCATTGACGCGCCCATCGAGATCGACACGCCGCAGGGCCTGTGGACGCCCAAGAATGCCTCGAACAAATTCTACGGCCCGACGCCGATGCGCACCGGGATCGAGCAGAGCCGAAACCTGATGACGATCCGCATCGCGCAAGAGGTCGGCATGGAAACCGTCGGCAGCTATGCCGAAAGGTTCGGGGTCTATGACAAGTTGCAGCCGGTGCTGGCCAATGCGCTGGGCTCGCAGGAGACCACATTGTTCAAGATGGTCGCGGCCTATGCCATGTTCGCCAATGGCGGCGAGCGGGTCGAGCCGACGCTGGTGGACCGGGTCCAGGACCGCTATGGCCGCACGATCTATCGCCATGACACGCGCAGCTGCACGGATTGCGCCGATGCCGGCCTGCCCGAGGGTCTTGGCGTCACGCTGACGTCGGACCGCGAGCGGGTGATGAATGCGATCACGGCCTATCAGCTGACCTCGATGATGGAGGGCGTGATCACGCGCGGCTCGGGGTCGGGTGTCAACCTGTCGGTGCCGGTTGCGGGCAAGACCGGCACGACCAACGATGCCAAGGATGTATGGTTCATCGGCTTTACCTCGAACATCGTGGCGGGGTGCTACATGGGCTTTGACACGCCGCGCACGCTGGGGCCGGGGGCCTTTGGCGGCACACTTTGCGTGCCGATCTTCCAGGCCTTCATGGAAAAGGCGGTCGAGCGGTTTGGCGGAACGCGGTTCAAAGTGCCGCCAGGGGGCCGTTTCATCAACATTGACCGCTTTACCGGGGCGCAGCTGCCCGAGGGGGCCACGGGCGACAATGTGCAGCCCGAATATTTCCGCGATGGCGAGGAGCCGGTCTTTGGTCTGGGGGCCATGGTGGACGGCGGCTTTGGCATGGGCGAGAACCTGCCCCTGTTCGCGACGGGCGAGATCGACACGGGCGGTTCGCAAACCGTGACAACGGGCGACGGCACCACCAAGGTCGTGCCGAAGAAGGCCGATTTTGGCCAGCTTTCGGCTGGCGGGCTATATTGACCGCCGACCGGGGCGTCGGGTGGTTTTTGCGCTCCGGACCTGCGGCAGATTTTCCATCCTACTTGTCGCCATGGGCTTATCCGGCTACATGCGGCGCTTGAGATCAGCAAGGATGCTTACCGATGCGCGCCGAAACGCAGAACCATGTCGATGCGATCGAAAAGTCGCTGAAATTGCTGGGCCAGCGCATGGATGTCGAAACCTCGGGCCACCGGCTGGAGGAATTCAACGCCATGATCGAGGCACCGGATCTGTGGAATGACCCCGCCAAGGCGCAAAAGCTGATGCGCGAACGGCAGGGGCTGATCGATGCTTTGGGCGGCTACAAGCTGATCGAACAGGGCCTGCGCGACAATGTCGAGCTGATCGAAATGGGCGAGATCGAAGGGGACGACGAAATCGTTGCCGAAGCCGAAGCGGCGCTGCTGGCGTTGAAGGCCACCGCCGCGCAAAAGGAACTGGAGGCTTTGCTGAACGGCGAGGCCGACAGCAATGACACATTCCTTGAGATTAACGCCGGGGCCGGTGGCACGGAAAGCTGCGATTGGGCCTTGATGCTGGCGCGGATGTACACGCGCTGGGCCGAGACCAAGGGTTACACGGTCGAGCTTTTATCCGAGGTGGATGGCGACGAGGCGGGGATCAAATCGGCGGCCTACAAGATCACTGGCCACAATGCCTATGGCTGGCTTAAGACCGAGTCGGGCGTGCACCGGTTGGTCCGCATCTCGCCCTTTGGATCGGGCGACAAGCGGCAAACCTCGTTCGCCAGCATCTGGGTCTATCCGGTGGTGGATGAGAATATCGACATCGAGGTGCTGGACAAGGATATCCGCATCGACACCTACCGGTCGTCCGGGGCAGGGGGGCAGCACGTCAACAAGACCGACTCGGCGGTGCGGATCACGCACTTTCCCAGCGGCATCGTCGTGACCTCGTCGATGAAGTCACAGCACCAGAACCGGGACATCGCCATGACGGCCCTGAAGGCGCGGCTTTACCAGATGGAACTGGACAAGCGCAACGCGGCGGTGAACGAGGCGCATGAGAACAAGGGTGATGCGGGATGGGGCAACCAGATCCGGTCTTACGTCTTGCAGCCCTATCAGATGGTCAAGGATCTGCGCACCAACCATGAAACCAGCGACACGCAGGGTGTGCTGGACGGCGATCTGGACGGGTTCATGGCGGCGACGCTGGCCATGGATGTGGCCGGAAAGAGCCGGGCAGAGGCCAATTCGTACGCCTGACGCGGCCCCCAAGGTTTGCAATCCGTCAGGAGTTGGCAAGGGGTGCGGCCCCGCTTTGGCGGTGCATCAGGACGGACAACAGGCCAGCGATCAGCGCCAGAACAGCGGCCAGCGCCGCGATATGGCCAAAGGCCGTGGTGGTGGCCAAAGCGTGACCTTGTCCGCTGTAGGGCAGGCCAAAACCGGGGTGATCCGGCCCGACCGCGCCATAGGACAGCCGCGCGACAGCCCCCATCAGCGCCACGGAAATCAGACCCGAGGCTCGGGC
>JAYSWK010000318.1:0-4307 GCA_043718085.1 Rhodobacterales bacterium | reverse complement strand
TCGCCACATTCCAGGTCATGCCGGTGAAAGCATCCCCAAACAGCGCCGCGGCGGCGATCCAGGCATTGTCCGTAAAGATCAGCACTGCGGTTGACAGGCAAAAGCCAAGAACCGACAGCAACAACCCGCGACGCACCCCGGCCCTTCGCAGGATCCAGGGCGCCGCCAGCCCTCCAAGCAAGCCACCAAAGGCCAGGGCCGAAAGCAGGGCGCCATAGCCGAACGAAGTCAGATGCAGACTGTCCTGCGCGTAAAGAACCATGACCGACCAGGTCAGTTGATACAAAAAGTTGTAGGCCCCCAGCACCAATCCCAGCCTGCGCAATGTCCCATTGGACCAAAGCCAGCCCAGTCCTTCGCGCATCTCTGGCCAGAACGGGCGAACCGGACCCCGGTCATGGGACTGCACCGCGACCAACGTCATCAACCCGGCCGATCCGGCCAACGCGACGGCCTCAAACCCGAACGGCAAGGCGATCGACATTGCAATCATGGCCCCGGCCAGCGGCGGGCCGATGAATTGATCCATCAGCGTGTAAGAGGTTTGCAGCGCGGCATTCGCGTCTTCAAGCTGCGGCTTCTCGACCACTTCGGGTAAAATCGTCTGCCCGGTGTTGTCGCGCAGCACCTCGACCGTGCCTTGCAGAAATGCCAGTGCCGCCAAGGCCCAGACCGCCGCAAGCCCGGGCCCCGCCAACAGCGCCAAGGCCAATGTGACAAGGGTCAGGGCTGCGCGGGCAAGATTGGTCCAGATGATCGCCTTGCGGTGATCCAATCGGTCGGTCATCACGCCGGCAGGCAGGGCGAACAGAAGCCAGGGCAGAATCGGGGCCATGCCCACCATGCCAATCAAGATCGGATCACGCGTCAGCAGCGTTGCAAGCCAGGGAAATGCCACGGCGAAAAGACCACTGCCCAATTGGGCAAATGCCGAAGCACCAAGGAAATATCGGAAGTTCCAGTTCCGCCACAGCGAGGTCCGTGTCATGAACGGCACCCTGCCCGGCGTGTTCTGACCCGTCAAGCGGCCTTGAGCAATTCCGCGCCAGCGCCTAGGCTTGGCCAACCGCAATCGGAGCCGCGCTATGTCTTTCACGCTTGCCACCTGGAATATCAACTCTGTCCGCCTGCGCGAAGATCTGGTCGTGCGCCTGATGCGCGAAGAAGCGCCCGATATCCTGTGCCTGCAGGAATGCAAAAGCCCGGTCGAGCTGATCCCGTTGGAACAGTTCCGCGCCCTAGGCTACACCCACATGGTCGCCCGCGGTCAAAAGGGCTACAACGGCGTGGCCATCCTGTCCAAATTGCCGATGACAGATGTCGGCGGTCACGACTTCGTGCGCCTGGGCCATGCGCGCCACGTCATGGGGCGGCTCGAGAACGGCGTGACCATCCATTGCACCTATATCCCCGCCGGTGGCGACATTCCCGACCGGGCCGAGAACGTGAAATTCGGCCAGAAGCTTGATTTTCTGACCGAGATGCGCGACCTCTTCGCCAAAGAGCGGCCCAGCAAATCCATCCTCGTCGGCGATCTGAACATCGCCCCGCGCGAGGATGACGTCTGGAACCACAAACAGCTTTTGAAGATTGTCAGCCATACACCGATCGAAGTCGCCCATTTTTCCGATGTCATGGCGTCCGGTCGCTGGCAGGATGTGACGCGCCAGGACATCCCCAGTGGCCCGCTTTACAGCTGGTGGTCCTATCGCTCGCCCGATTGGGACAGTGCCGACAAGGGCCGCCGCCTCGACCACATCTGGGCCAGCCCCGACATCGCGAACGCCGCCCACGGCAGCCGCATCCTGCGTCCCGTGCGTGGCTGGGAACAGGGCAGCGACCATGTTCCGGTCTTCGCGACGTTTGACCTTTAGCCCGCCCGCCGCCCGACAAAAGCCGTCCGAACCTGCACAAATCGCTCAGGAGTTGCACGATGCGCATTGTTGTCGTCCTGCTTGCCGCCCTTGCCTTGTCCAGCTGCGATACCGCGCAACCCCGGGTCCTTGCGGGTGCGACACTTGGCTCTCAGGGGCAATCCGGCAGTGCAACGGGTTCGGGCCATATCCAGTATCTCGGCGGCGATGGATCGTCTGTCGCCCAAGCCATCCTGATCCACGGCGCCTCGGGCGAGGTCGATGGCGTCACAAGCGAATATGACTGGCTCGCCGCCAATCGCCCAGGCTGGAAAGCCATAAGTCAAAGCCTGATTTCCCAAGGCAGCCGCTATTACGATGCGCTTCATATCACGAACGGCAGCCAACAGGCGGATGTCTATTTCGACATAACCGAGTATTTCGGCAAGCTCTAATCCCCCCAACCCCACGTCGTCACGCCAGACTCGGCCCGCATCGGCCAAGGTGAACTGCCACCAAGACCTGCATAGAGCCGGGACTGTCCGAGAATGGACGGGAAAAGATCAAAAGGTGAGGGACTGCGAGGGTTTAGGCGGGAGCAGGCACGAAAAGTGGTGGCGAGGTCCATTTCTGCATAGCGAGCCAAAAGGGCACTGAGCCGGACGGATGAAGCACTTCCTGAACGTGGCGCATCGGTTGGACGACCACTGGGACGGCGACCTGCTGGGGGCGATCTGCCTGTTTGCCACCGCCTATTCCGGCCTGCTGGTCGGCTTTGGAGCGGGGCTGAAATGAGCGTCACCCCGAAATCCATGCTGGACCGCATACAACGCTACCGCCGTGGTCGCCCTGGTCGCCAGCAAAAGCGCCGAGGTCGCCTGCGGTTTCGATGCCGAAGATGCAGGACGCAGCCCAGATCGCAACCGTGGTCGAGGCGTTGAAAGCCATGTGCCGTCGCGCGGGGATCACGCTTTGAGCAAAGTTCGCGTCAGCGATCGTGCCCTGATTCGGTATCTGGAACGCGCTGACGGCTTCGAGATCGAAAAGCTGCGCCGAGAGATTGAAAAGAAGGTTCATCGTTCGGCCCCGACCGGCGCAAGCGGTCTGGTGGTCGATGGCGTCACCTTCGTGATCGTCGACAACGCGGCCGCCGGAGAGCGTGTCGTCACGACGGTCCTGGACTGCGACTGGCTTTCCACGCGGCGGCAGAACCGCGCATGACCCCGCAGCTTGCGACCTTTACCAGCCTGCGGCCTGCCGGTGGGGCGGATCTGATCATGGCCGATCCGCCCAGGTCTCATGAGATGCGATCAGAGGCGGGCTATGACATGTCCCCCGTTGCCCATTATCGAACCGTGGACCTGGCCGCCATCAAGGCGCTTCCCATCGAGGCGCTTGCCGCCCCAAACTGCAATCTCTGGCTCTGGGCTGTCGGACCGATGCTGCCGTAGGCGATCAAAGTCTGTGCTGCCTAGGGTTTCCATTTCAAGGCCATGGGATGGTGGGCAAAGCAGACGAAGAACGGCAAGCAGACTTTTGGAACGGGATTCTGTTGCGCGTTGGCGGCGGCGCTGGAACGATCACGGTTGATCCGTCAGGGGCCGAGCAAGTCGACGGGGCGACCACCAAAGCCATTGCTTCCGGCTTTTCGGCCGTCCTGATTTGCACCGGCACCGCGTGGTTCAGCGCGGTCGCGTCATCGACGACCGGCGGCGTCGCGGACGGCGACAAAGGGGACATCACGGTTTCCGGCACAGGCGCGGTCTGGACCGTCGATGCAGGCGCGATCGACAATACCAAACTTGCCAACATGGCGACAGCGCGGATCAAAGGGCGGGTGACGGCTGCCACCGCCGACCCCGAGGATCTGACCGCCGCGCAGGTCAAAACCTTGCTGGCCATCGCCAATACCGACATCTCCGGACTCGGCGCGCTGGCCACGGCCTCGACGGTCAGCCTTACGACGCAGGTGACGGGCACCCTTCAGGCTGCCCAGGCGCCCGCCCACACCGGTGACGTTACGAGCTCCGCCGGGTCGCTGAGTCTGACGGTCGCGGCGGGGGCAATCAGCCTGAGCAAGATGGCGAACCTTGCGGCCAGCACGATCCTGGGGAATAATACTGCAGGCGCTGCTGCGCCGATCGCGCTGAACGTGGCGCAGGTCAAGTCGATGCTGGCCATTTCGCTGACCAGCGATGTGACGGGGGTGTTGCAGGCGGCGCAGGAGCCTGCCCATACCGGCGATGTGACGAATACGGCCGGGTCGCTGGCCATGACCATTGCCAGTGGCGTGGTCAGCAATGCCAAACTGGCGACAATGGCGGCCAATACGGTCAAGGCCAATGCCACCAATGCGGCGGCGGTGCCGACGGATGTGGCGCTGGCGGCCTCGCAACTGTTCGGCCGGGGAGCCACGGGTGACATTGCGCCGATCACGCTGGGCACCAACCTGTC
>JAYSWK010000317.1:0-4318 GCA_043718085.1 Rhodobacterales bacterium | reverse complement strand
CCGACGTTTGACGCGATCAAGCCGATGAGCTTTGTGCAGCTGTTTCGCACTTCGCCGCTCGGCTGTGCGGGGATGTTGCTGACGGGGGGCGTATTCTCGGCCATGTTCGGCATGGCGTCAGTCTATGGGGCGATGTCGGCCATGACCATCGGCCAGATCGCGGTTTTTGTGGCGGCCATGTATGTCGGCGGCCTGATCTTGCAATATCCGGTGGGTTGGGTGTCGGACCGGATGGACCGGCGCGTCCTGATCGCGGGCATGTCCGGGGCAGGGGCCGTGGTCATGGCTGTGGCGGCGGCCTTGCCCTTGCCATTTGTCTTTGAGGTTCTGGTCGCGGGCCTTTTGGGCGGGATCATCAATCCCTTGTATTCCCTGTTGATCGCCTTGACCAATGACCATCTGAGCAAGGATCAGATGCCCGGAGCCTCGGCCGGGTTGATCTTTCTGAACGGGTTCGGCGCGATCTTTGGCCCCTTGATCGCGGGCTGGCTGATGGGGCTGATCGGGCCAAAGGGCTATTTCCTGATCATCGGCGGCTTCTTTGCGGCCCTGGCCATCTATGGCGCCTACCGGATCACGCGCCGCAAGAGCCCGGTTCATGTTGGCGGCTACACAGGTCTGTCCCCCACGGCCTCGTCCCTGGCCGTGGGCGCGGTCATGGATCAGGACAAGCGACGTTAAGGTTGCAGGCGACCGCGCAAGCTGTCACCTTCGGGCAAATGCGGAGGCCTTGATGTCAGACCCGACCGAAGTGCTGGACTATTGGCTTGGTGCTGTGGGCGAAGAGGGTTGGTTTGCCGGTGGCGCCGATCTTGACGCCGAGATCCGGGCGAAATTCCTGGATGTCTGGCAGGCCGCACATGACGGCGGGCTTGAGCATTGGGTCGAGGGAGTGGCGGGCACGCTGGCCTACCTTGTGATCACCGACCAGATGTCGCGCAACATGCATCGCGGTTCGTCCTTGGCTTTTGCCACCGACGCAGGTGCCCTGGCGGCGGCGCGCAAGGCAATCGACGAGGGTTGGGACATGGCGGCACCCGAGCCGGAGCGGATGTTCTTTTACCTGCCTTTCGAGCATTCCGAAAATCCGGGCGATCAGGCGCGTTCGGTCCAGCTGATGGCGGAACGCCTGACCGATCCCGAAATGCCGCTGCATGCCCGCGCGCATCAGGAAATCATTCACCGTTTTGGCCGCTTTCCGTTTCGCAATGCCGCCTTGGGGCGGGTCAGCACGGCAGGGGAGCAGGCCTTCATGGCGGAAGGCGGTTATGGTGCCGTGGTCGAGGCGCTGAAGGTCAGCCATGCAAAGCCTGCATAGGGCTACGGCGTGGGCTTTGTTGCTTGGGTTTGGGAAGTGGTTTAGCACCAAACTACTTTCCAGGGGAGGTCAGGATGGCAGCGCGGAACTTTGACGTTGTGGTGGTGGGCGCGGGGCCGGGCGGCTATGTGGCGGCCATTCGGGCGGCGCAGCTGGGCAAATCGGTCGCCATTGTGGAACGCGAGCTTCTGGGGGGTATTTGCCTGAACTGGGGCTGCATCCCGACCAAGGCGCTGTTGCGCTCGGCCGAGGTCTTTCACCTGATGCACCGCGCCAAGGAATTTGGCCTGTCGGTCAGCGGGGCCAGTTTTGATCTGGATGCCGTGGTGGCCCGGTCGCGTGGGGTGGCCAGGCAATTGTCGGGCGGCATTGGCCATCTGATGAAGAAGAACAGGGTCACCGTTGTGATGGGCACGGCCACCTTGACCAAAAAGGGCGTCGTGTCGGTGAAAACCGACAAGGGGGTCGAGGAACTGACCGCCCCCGCGATCATCCTGGCCACCGGCGCGCGCGCCCGCGAATTGCCGGGGCTGGAGGCGGACGGCGATCTGGTCTGGACCTATCGCCATGCCTTGCAGCCCAAGCGCATGCCCAAGAAGCTGCTGGTCATCGGATCTGGCGCCATCGGCATCGAATTTGCCAGCTTTTTCAACACTCTGGGCGCTGACACGACGGTTTGCGAGGTGATGGACCGTGTCTTGCCGGTCGAGGATGCCGAGATCAGCGCCTTTGCCAGGAAGGCCTTTGTCAAGCAGGGCATGAAGATTCTGGAAAAAACCACGGTCAAGAAGTTGGACCGCAAGCCCGGTGTCGGCGTCGTGGCCCATCTGGAAAGCACCGCAGGCACCGTGACGGCGGAGTTTGACACGGTGATTTCTGCGGTTGGCATCGTCGGCAATGTCGAGGGGCTGGGGCTGGAGGCCTTGGGCGTCAAGGTCGACCGCACCCATGTCGTCACCGACGAATTCTGCCGCACCGGGGTTGAGGGGCTTTACGCCATCGGCGATATCGCAGGTGCGCCCTGGCTCGCCCACAAGGCCAGCCACGAGGGGGTCATGGTGGCCGAATTGATCGCGGGTGGGCATCCGCATCCGATCAAGCCCAGCTCGATTGCCGGCTGCACCTATTGCCATCCGCAGGTCGCCTCGGTGGGCATGACCGAGGCCAAGGCCCGCGAGGCCGGGCATGAGGTCAAGGTCGGCCATTTCCCCTTCATCGGCAATGGCAAGGCGATTGCGCTGGGCGAGGCCGAGGGCATGATCAAGACCGTCTTCGATGCCAAGACGGGCGAACTTCTGGGCGCGCATATGGTGGGCGCGGAAGTGACCGAGCTGATCCAGGGCTATGTCATCGGACGGCAGTTGGAGACGACGGAAGAAGATCTGATGCACACGGTCTTTCCGCATCCGACGCTGAGTGAGATGATGCACGAGGCGGTGCTGGATGCCTACGGGCGCGCGCTGCATATCTGACGGGAAGGGTTCTGGGTCGATGCGCGCCTTTTTGACCGTTATCGGCATCTGGCTGGTCTGCCTGGGTGCCGCAGCACAGTTCGGCAAGTTCGCCGTGCTGTTCGATCGGGTGGCCCTGGCCTATCCGGGACAGTCCGGGCCCGTGATCGGGCTGGTGGTCTCGACCGTCGGCTTTGTCGGGCTGATCTTCGGCACGACGGCGGGTCTCTTTGTGTCGGCTCTGGGCTACCGGCGGGTGATGATCGCGGCCCTTGTGGTCGGGGCTGCCGTTTCCACGATCGAGGCGCTGATGCCCCCCTTGCCGGTGATGTTTGCCTTGCGGGCTCTGGAGGGGGCGTCACATCTGGCGCTGGTCGTCGCGGCCCCGGTGCTGACGGCGCAACTGGCGTCGGGGCGCTGGCAGGCGGCGGCGATGACGCTGTATTCCTCTTTTTTTGCCGTGTCGTTTGCCGCGCTGGGCTATCTGGGGCCGGGGCTGGCGACCCGGGCGGGGCTGCCTGCGGTCTTTCTGGCACATGGCGCATACATGCTGACGGGTGCGGCTCTGATGGCAGTGCTGTTGCCCTGGGATAACCGCAAGCCGATGCCGGACTTGTCCCTGCGGTCGGTGTTGAAAAGCCATGGTCAGATCTATGCCAGCCCGCGCGAGGCCGCCCCGGCCCTGGGGTTTGTTTGCTATACCTTTACCTTCGTGGCGTTCCTGACCCTGATGCCGCAGCAGTTTCTGGGGCGGCCCGAACAGATGGTGCTGGCGACCTTCATGCCGCTGGTTTCGGTGGCGACCTCCATGGTGTTGGGGGTTTGGGGGATGGGCCGGATCTCTGCCGTGGCGATGGTGCAACTGGGCTTTGCCGTGTCGCTGGGGTTCACGGCGCTGCTGTGGCTGGCATGGGGGCAGGCGGGGGCAACAGTGCTGGCGGCCTTTGGCGTGGCGGCCGGGCTGGGGTTGGTGCAGAGCGCCTCCTTCGCGTCGATCCCGCAACTGAACCCCGATCCTGCGGCGCGGGCGCGGGCGGCGGGGGCCATTGCCCAACTCGGCAATGTTGGCACGGTCAGTGGAACGCCGGTTCTGGTCTGGCTGATCGCAAACCATGGTGTGACCGGGCTGGCGCTGTTTCTGTCAGTGTTCGGGGTCCTTGGCGTTACCACACACGCGCTGCTGGCGCAGAGGCGATTGTCCACAGGGGATTGAGCATAAGTTCACCCTTCGTTCACATTTTCCAGTTGGAAAGCCGGTGATTCCCCCCTATCTGTGGTGCCTCAGCGAGGTGGGTCATGGCCGAACAGAAGTTCATCGAAGTGCGCGGCGCGCGCGAGCACAATCTCAAGAACGTCGATGTGGACATTCCGCGCGACAAGCTGGTGGTGATCACCGGCCTGTCGGGGTCGGGCAAGTCCTCGCTGGCGTTCGACACGATCTATGCCGAAGGGCAGCGGCGCTATGTCGAGTCGCTGAGCGCCTATGCACGGCAGTTCCTGGACATGATGGGCAAGCCGGATGTGGACCATATCAGCGGTCTGTCCCCGG
>JAYSWK010000316.1:0-4318 GCA_043718085.1 Rhodobacterales bacterium | reverse complement strand
TAACGACGCAGGGGGAAGAATGATAGTTGTCGAGGATCTTCATCGGCATTTCGGTGCATTTCGTGCCGTTGATGGTGCGTCACTGGAAATTGCCACGGGCTCGATCACCGGGCTGATCGGGCCGAATGGCGCGGGCAAGACCACCTTGTTCAACGTGATCGCCGGACGCCTGGCCCCCACCTCGGGCCGCGTTTTGATGGATGGCGAGGATATCTCTGGACTGCCGCCGCATGTCCTGTTCGGCAAGGGTCTTTTGCGCACCTTTCAGATCGCCCATGAATTCGCGTCCATGACGGTGCGGGAAAACCTGATGATGGTGCCCGGCGGGCAATCGGGCGAAAGCCTGTGGAATGCTTGGTTCGCCCGTGCCCGCGTGGCCGTCGAAGAACGGGCCTTGCGCGAAAAGGCTGATGAGGTGCTGGAATTTCTGACCATCACCCATCTGGCCGACCAGAAGGCCGGCAATATCTCGGGCGGCCAGAAGAAACTGCTGGAACTGGGCCGCACCATGATGGTCGATGCCAAGGTGGTTTTCCTTGACGAGGTCGGCGCCGGCGTGAACCGCACCCTTTTGAATACGATCGGCGACGCCATCCAGCGGCTGAACCGCGAGCGCGGCTATACGTTCTGTGTCATCGAACACGACATGGATTTCATCGCCCGCCTTTGTGACCCGGTGATCGTGATGGCCGAGGGCCGCGTTCTGGCCAAGGGCACGGTGGACGAAGTCAGATCGGACGAGCGCGTGATCGAGGCCTATCTGGGCACCGGATTGAAGAACAAGGTGGTGGCCCATGGCTGAAATGGCGAAACATCGGTGGGAAGAAGAATTTTCGGACGAAAGATTTTCTTTCGGGGGGCAGAATGGCTGAACCCTTTCTGATCGGCGAGGCGATGACCGGCGGCTATGGCCCGGTCGACATCCTGCATGCCTGCACCATTGCGGTGAACAAGGGCGAAATTGCCGTCATCGTCGGCCCCAATGGCGCGGGCAAGTCCACGGCCATGAAGGCCGTCTTCGGCATGTTGAACCTGCGCGGCGGTTCGGTTCGGCTGAATGGCGAAGATATCACCAGGCTTTCCCCCCAGGCCCGCGTGGCCAAGGGCATGGCCTTTGTGCCCCAGACCCAGAACATCTTCACCTCGATGACGGTCGAGGAGAACCTGGAAATGGGCGCGTTCCTGCGCCGCGACGACATCAAGGTGACGATGGAGCAGGTCTATCACCTGTTCCCGATCCTCAAGCAAAAGCGTTACCAGTCGGCGGGCGAATTGTCGGGTGGCCAACGCCAGCAGGTCGCCGTGGGTCGCGCCTTGATGACGCAACCCCAGGTTCTGATGCTGGATGAACCCACCGCAGGCGTCAGCCCCATCGTGATGGACGAACTTTTCGACCGCATCATCGAAGTGGCCCGCACCGGCATCTCGATCCTGATGGTCGAACAGAACGCCCGCCAAGCCCTTGCGATTGCGGACAAAGGCTATGTCCTGGTGCAGGGTGCCAACCGTTTCACCGACACCGGGGCCGCCCTTTTGGCCGACCCCGAGGTCCGCCGTTCCTTTCTGGGGGGCTGATATGCGCAAACTGACCCATGCCTTGACGCTGATCTGGCTGGCCAGCCCTGCCCTGGCCGATCTGGATTGCAAGTTTTCCATGGTTTGCCTGCCCGGTGAGCCGTGCAAGGACAGCGATCTTGTCTTGACCATCACAGGCAGCAAATCAGCCCCCATGATCAAAGGCCCGATCTTTGACGCCTACCCAGCCACGACAGTCGAAAAGTCGGACTATTCCCTGCTTTTGACCACGCCGGACGAAATGAGTTGGGAAGTCATCACCCTTGGCCCCGCAGGTGATGCACAACTGACAGTGGCTGCGGCTCCGGACATGGCTTTGCCATTTTCCTATCGCGGCACGTGCAGCGGGGAATTGAAGTGATGAACGCCCTGAACGCCCTTGTGGCCTTCCTCAACTTCGTCGTGGTCCCGGCCCTCAGCTATGGCAGCCAGTTGGCCATCGGCGCGCTGGGGGTTACGCTGATTTTTGCGGTCCTCAGGTTTTCCAACTTCGCCTGGGGCGACACGATGGCGTTCGGCACGATGCTGTCGATCCTGTTGACCTGGTGGTTTACGTCGATGGGCATTTCAGGTGGGCCCCTGCCCACCGCCCTTCTCGCTTTGCCCTTGGCTTTTGTCGGCACGGCGGTGCTGGTGCTTTTGACCGACAAATGGGTCTACCAATTCTACCGCCGCCAAAAGGCCAAGCCGATCATTCTGGTCATCGTTTCGGCCGGGGTGATGTTCGTCATGAACGGCCTTGTGCGCCTGATCATCGGGACCGAGGAGCAGAACTTTGCCGATGGCGCGCGCTTTGTGCTGACGGCCCAGCAGTTCAAGGACTGGACCGGCCTGACCGAGGGTCTGGCGATCAAGACCACGACCGCCGTCACATTGGTCACCGCGTTGATCGTCATGGGGGCGCTGTTCTGGTTCCTGCAGAACACCCGCACCGGCAAATCCATGCGCGCCTTCTCCGATAACGAGGATCTGGCCCTGCTTAGCGGCATCAACCCCGACCGGGTGGTGCAGGTCACCTGGGTCATTGCCGCCGCTTTGGCCGTGATCGCGGGCACGATGTACGGGTTGGACAAGTCGTTCCGCCCCTTCATCTATTTCCAGATGCTGCTGCCGATCTTTGCCGCCGCTGTCGTGGGCGGCCTTGGCTCGCCTTTGGGCGCGGTGGCCGGGGCCTATGTCGTGGCCTTCAGCGAGATCGTCGTGACCTATGCCTGGAAAAAGGTGCTGGGCTATCTTCTGCCCGCCGACTGGGCCCCCGACACGCTGATGCAGCTTTTGTCCACCGATTACAAATTCGCCGTCAGCTTCTCGATCCTGATCATCGTGCTGCTTTTCATGCCGACCGGCCTGTTCAAGGGGAAATGATTTGGGGGAAATGATTTGGGGGAAATAGGATGAACCGCAATCTTGTGCTCTTTGGCGGCGTGGCCGTTCTTTACATCCTGACCGGGGAAATTCTGTCCTGGAACGTCAGCCTGAACATCCTGAACATGGGGCTTTTGTCGGCCATCATCGCGCTGGGGGTGAACATGCAATGGGGCTATGCCGGGCTTTTCTCGACCGGCATAGTCGGCTCGGTCGCCTTGGGCGGCGTGGCGGTTGTCATCATCTCTGGCGATCCCGTCCCCGAGGCTTTTGCGGCCGGTGGCTGGCGGCTGATCAGCGCCCTGGCCGTGGCCGTGGCGGTCATTGCCGCCGCCGTGATCACCTACAAGAAAATGGCCAGCGGTCATCTGCGCAATGGCCTGATTGCCGCCATCCTGATCGGCGGCTTTTTCCTGTTTCGCGGCATCTTTGACCCCGCGGTCGAGGCGATCGAGGCATTCAACGCGGCCACCGTGGGCAATATCGGCGGCTTTGGGCTGAATTCGATCTGGGCCTGGCCGGTGGGGGGCATCTTTGCCGCCATTGCCGCCTGGGCCATCGGCAAGATCGCTTTGGGCCTGCGGTCGGATTATCTGGCCATCGCCACCCTGGGCATCGCGGAGATTGTCATCACCGTCATCAAATCCGAGGATTGGCTGGCGCGCGGCGTCAAGAACTTCATCCACCTCAGGCGTCCCTTCCCGGTGCCATACGAGGTCGATCTTCAGGTCAATCCGAAATTCCTGGCCCTGTGCGAAAGCTGGGGGCTGGACCCGGTCACCGCCTCGACCATCGGGGTCAAGCTGATCTATGCGGCAATGTTCACCGTGATTCTGGTGATCATCATCTGGCTTTTGGAACGGGCGCTGAATTCGCCATGGGGCCGCATGATGCGCGCCATCCGCGACAACGAGGTTTCGGCCGCCGCCATGGGCAAGGATGTGACGCGGCAGCATCTGCTGATCTTCATCCTCGGCTCGGCCTTGGTTGGGGTTGCGGGGGCGATGTACACCTCGATGAACACGCAGCTTGTGCCGGGCGAATATTCGCCACTGCGCTTTACCTTCCTGATCTGGATCATGGTCATCGTGGGCGGGTCGGGCAACAACTGGGGGTCGGTTCTGGGCGGGCTTCTGGTCGGGTGGCTGTGGCTGATCGTCGACAATGCCGGGCCGATCGTGATGGGTGCGCTGACCTCTGGCATGGCCGACGGGCCCTTGAAGAACCACCTGACCGATGTGGCCCCGCAGATGCGCCTTTTGACCCTGGGCGTGGCTTTGCTTTTGGTCCTGCGCTTCAGCCCACGGGGTTTGCTGCCCGAGAAGTAGCCTGCAACACTCTGACCGCGACATCAAATGTCGCGGCCTTACATGAATCC
>JAYSWK010000315.1:0-4332 GCA_043718085.1 Rhodobacterales bacterium | reverse complement strand
AGTGGTGGCGAGGGGGGGACTCGAACCCCCGACCCCGCGATTATGAGTCGCGTGCTCTAACCAGCTGAGCTACCTAGCCACTGCGGCGGGGGTGTAGTGGGGCGCCCCAGGGCCGTCAAGGCGAAATCGTCGGCCCTGGCGTCCAGCCGATTTGCACAAATCCTGCACTTTGGTTGCAAAGCCCTTGCGTCACGCACCTGCCACTCGGGCCTGGTCCCGACACGCGAGGCCGCCATGACCATCGACCAACCGACCATTCTGCCCAACCGCCGGGCGGTGCTGTCGCTGCTGCTATTGATCGCATTGGCCGATGTCCTGTTCTGGCACCAGTCCCCGGGTGTGTCGCTGGCCCTGTTTGCCGCAGCGATTTTCATAGCCGCGCTGACCGCGCGACCCCGACTGGGCGCCCTTGTCACCCTGACCCTGGCTGTCCTGCCCGTGATCGACTTTGTGCAGCCGCTGTCGCTGGCCATCCTGACCTTGGGTCTGCTAACCGGCCTTGCGCTGCAACATGGCGCGCCCGCCTTTGCCGCACTTTCGCTGGCCGTCCAGATCCCGACCCGCGCGGCCCGCGACCTGGTCAGCGTCGGCCGCGCGCTGCCGGGGCAGGACCTTGCCAGCCAGACACGCCGCCTTTCGCGCAATTGGACACTGCCGCTGGGTGGCCTCGTCCTTCTCACCGCCCTTCTGGCCGCGGCAAACCCGATCCTTGACGACTGGCTGCATAGCCTTGGCAATCTGCCTTTCGACCCTTCACTTTGGCTCGGGCGTGTCCTGTTCTGGACCGGCACGGCCCTGGTCAGCTGGCCCCTGCTGGTCGCGATCCCGACGGCCACGTCGTCCCGCAGTCGCCGCCTGCTGGACCCCGCTGCCTTTGGGCTTAACGCGGCCTCGGTCGCCAATGCACTGATCCTGTTCAACGCGGCCCTTGCCGTGCAAACCCTTCTCGACATTCGTTATCTGTGGAGCTTTGGTATGCCGCCGGGGATGAGCCATGCCGCCTATGCCCACCGCGGCGCCTATCCGCTGCTTGCCACAGCCCTTCTTGCCGGCGCCTTCGCCCTTGCCGCGCGCCCTTTCGTGGTCACGCGGCCTTTCCTTGAACCCCTGCTGTACATCTGGCTCGCCCAGAATGTCCTTTTGACGATTTCGGCCCTGTACCGCCTTGACCTTTACATCCACGCCTACGGCCTGACCTACCTGCGTGCCCGTGCCGCGATCTGGATGGCCCTGGTCGCCGCCGGCCTTGTGCTGACCATCTGGCAGGTCGCACGCAACCACAGCGCGGCCTGGCTTCTTCTGCGTTGCTTTGGGCTTGGCGCTGCCACCCTTTATGTCTGCGCGTTCGTCAACTTTGCCGACCTCATCGCCCGCACCAACTTGGCGATGGGCAAGATCGACACGCAGTACCTTTGCGAACTTGGCCCCACGGCGGCGGCAAGCGTGCCGCGCTCGGCCTGGGTCGTGCCGGGCGAGGAATATGACCTTGCGTCGCGTGGCTGCACCCTTGCCCCGCCGCAAGTCACAGGCTGGCGCGATTGGGGCTTTCGCAACTGGCGCGTCCTGAATACCCTTGCTGCGCAGGAGGCCCGTCCATGAAGATCCTTGTCGTCGATGACGATCCCCGCCTGCGCGACCTTGTCGCCATAGCCTTGGAACGCGCCAATTTCACGGTGATCACCGCCGCCAACGGGCAACTGGCCCTGACCCATGCGGCGCGGGAAAGTCCCGACCTGATCGTGCTGGACATCGGCCTGCCCGAGTTGGACGGGTTGGAAGTTTGCCGCCGGATCCGGGCACGCAGCCAGGTGCCGATCCTGTTTCTGACGGCGCGTGCGGACGAGATCGACCGCATCCTGGGGCTGGAACTGGGTGCCGATGATTATGTCACCAAGCCCTTTTCGCCGCGCGAATTGGTCGCCCGCGTCCGCGCCATCCTTAAACGCAGCCAGCCTGCGACGGGCGCGCGCAACCTGCGTCATGGGGCGCTGGTTCTGGACCCATCCCGCCATTCCTGCGCGGTTTCGGGCGCGGCTGTTGCCCTGACCTCGGCCGAAATGGCGCTGCTGAGCCGCCTGATGCAGTATCCAGAGATGGTCCATCCAAAGGCCAAACTGATCGAGGAAATCTGGGCGGGGGAGGATATTTCCGAACGCACGCTGGACAGCCACTTGCGCAATCTGCGGGCCAAACTGACCCAGGCGGGCTGTGCTGACGCCATTTCGACATTGCACGGTATCGGCATCAGGATGGGGCCGTGTTCGTCATGACGACCCCGACCCGCAAGTGGCGGCCTGCGTTGTGGATGGTGCTGGGTGGGGCATTGCTTGCAACACTGGCCTTGTCGTTTGGCGGGCTGGTGGCGCTGCGCTATCTGGGGCCGGAGTTCGGCTTTCGCCGCTCGGCCGTGGCGCTGGCGCTAGGCATCGGGACGCTTACGGCGGCGCTGGGTTGGCTGATGGCGCGGCTGTTGTTGCGACCGGTCACGACCCTGTCCGAAGAGGCCGCGGCCCTGCGCCGCAACCCGCAGCATCAACTGACCCCGCTGCCACATTTCGGCACGCGCGAATTGCGTGACCTGGCGCAGGGCATCACGGCCATGGCGGCGGATCTGCAAAACCGCGAAACCTCGATCCGGGCCTTTACCGACCATGTGACCCATGAGTTGAAGACCCCGGTCACGGCGATCAGGGCGGCAGCCGAGCTTTTGGCAGAGGGGCAATTGTCGGCAGAGGATCGGCGGTTGCTGGCCCAGATCACAGGTGCGACGGGCCAGATGCAAACCCAGCTGGAGGCGCTGCGCCGCGTCACCGCCGCGCGCGAGCCGCGCCACCACGGCACCACAAGGTTGGGCGACATGCTGGGCGATCTGCAGCACGATCATCCGGGACTGACGCTAAGGACCACGGGGGCGGATCTGAACATCCCACTGGCCCGCAGCGGGCTTGGCATCGTTCTGGGCCATCTGTTGGGCAATGCGGTCCAGCACGGGGCCCACAATGTCGACCTAGTTCTGACCCAGGAAGACGGGGCCGCCGTTCTGACGGTCAGTGACGATGGCAGGGGCATTTCTGCGGGCAATCGCGACCATGTCTTCACCCCGTTTTTCACAACGACCCGGGATGAAGGCGGCACCGGCATGGGTCTGACCATCACCGCCAATTTGCTGGGTGCCCATGGCGCAAGCATCGCCTTGCTGTCGCAGGACAGGGGCACGGCCTTTACGCTGCGCTTTGATCAGGGCGGCGCGGTGGCTTTGGGATAAGCAAGCAGGCACCGGTCAGGCCTGCGGATCGGCCAGAACGCGGGCAAGTGTCCGCCGCATGACCGCGCAAAACACCGGGTTGGACTGGCGATAGTAGGGGATGGCCATGATGGATTTGGCCAAGGCCAAAGCCCAGCCCCTGCCCCATGCGTCAGGATCGGGGTTCAGGTCGCGGCGAAAAAGCCGTCGTGCCTGGGGGTCAAGCAGGGTCCAGGCCACCATCATATCCATCCCCGGATCGCCCAATCCCATGCTTCCCCAGTCGATGATCGCCGCCAGTTTCCCGCGCCGGACCAACAGGTTCAACGGGTGCAGATCCCCGTGAACCCAGACCGGCTTGCCGTGAAATTCTGCCAGATGCCGGGCCCTTTCAACGGCGGCACGCAGAAGGTCGCGATCGGCCTTGCGGTCAAAGCCTGCGATATGGGGATCAAGGCCGGACAGGATCCGATGGATCGCGACATTATCGCCGCGCAGGGGTTGCAGGGCTGTCGTGGTCAGGCCTTGCAGCCTTGTCAGAAAACCGGCCAGTGCCGCGGCCGCGGCCATTTGATCGGGTGGCCGGTCCGCGGCATCACGGCCCGCAAGCCATGGGCCGACGGACCACGCAAACGGATAGGTGCCGCCGGGCTGCCCGATGCGGTTGACCCGCGGCAGGCCAAGCGGTTGCAAGGCCGGGGCCAGTGTCGGCAGCCAACGGGCCAGGGGTTCGATCTGCGCCTCGGCATGGGGCAGTCTGGGAAATCGGGCGACCAGGGCCGGCCCGAGGCGAAACAGCGCGTTATCCGTGCCAGTGCGGCCAATGCGCCGCAAAGCCAGCCCAACAAGGTCGGGCATCTGTTCCGCGATCAGCCGCCGCGCGCCATGGGTCGAGATCTCGTGTTCGCCCGCGTGCATTCGCGCGGCTTACCCGATCGGGTCGGGCGCGATATTCCCGCCGCACACAAGGACGGCGACACGTTCGCCCGGTTCCGGGCGGTAGGCCCCGCACAAAAGCGCCGCCAGTGCCGCACCCCCAGCCGGTTCGACCAGTTGGCGCAGCTTGCGCCACAGATAGGCCTGCGCCT
>JAYSWK010000314.1:0-1703 GCA_043718085.1 Rhodobacterales bacterium | reverse complement strand
TCTGTAATTGGCGCCAATTGTGATGGCGAAATTTACCATGATTCGGTCGGGAATCGCTGTGAATTCAGCTGGGCGTGTCGAATTCACGGGCCGAACAGCGCGGGGCTTGCAGCGGCACTTGTTTTATCCCGGGTGCAAGGCCCGGTTTTTACCCCCTGTCAAACCTTTCAATTTGGTTAACAGAAATCGGTAACATATTGGGAGAAAACACTAAAACACGATGTCCAAAACTTGGACATCACGCCCATTTCCGCCGTCTGAAGGGCCAAGCCAACAACCGGCCCAAAGCGCCGATCACGGCCCAGCCCCCGGCATAGCCCAGACCCGCCGTGATTGCCCCCTCGGTCGTGGCCGGGATGGCGGGTTTGAAATCGGCCCAGGTCGCGGTCAGCGTTTCGGTATCGGTCAGGCGCTGCGGCATGGTCAGCCGCTCCAACGGGCCCGCGGCGCGCAGGCGGGTCAGGTTCTCGGCCAATGTCGCCTGCAGGGCCAGGGTGGCCCGCATGTCGGCCTGCTGATCGGCCAGGACCTGACTGCCGCGCAGCGCCGCCAGCGCCGCGTCCCGCGACAGCCCGTTCTTCGCCGCCGTCGCATCGAATTGGGCCGCCACCTCGGTCAGCGCATCGACCTTGCCTGCCAGCCTTTGCAGATATTGCTGGCTGAACTCGGGGAATTGCGACAAAGCCACCGCCCCGCTGACACCCCCCAGAATGGCCAGTATCCGCCACATGGCTAGTCCCTCTTGCCCTTGAGCAGGGCCACGATGGCCATGGCATGGCCATGGCCCAGATCAAAATCCGCCTTCAGCCAATTGGTGATCTGGGTGGCCTTCACCCCCTTGGCAATTCCATCCGGCCCGGCAAAGCCCTTTTCAGCCGCCATCCGCCTGAAATCCGCCGGGGACTTGCCGGTCTTGGACTGGATATTGTCAAGATAGGCCTGAAAGCTCATCTTGCGGCCCATGTCAGGCCGCGCCGGATCATCTCATGCGCCGGGCCATGGTCGATGACATTGGCCTGATGGCCAAGCGCGTTGTAATAGACCCGGCCTTTGCCCCACATCTTGGTGAACCCCACCGGCATCGCCACCGGCCCGTTGGCGGCATGGGGGCCGTCGATCAGGGGAAAGTCGCAGACGGCATGGACGCGCGCCGCCGGATCGACATGCAGGTAATATTGCTCGGTCTTGACGTCGAAATCGCCGATCCCTTCGACCAGCGGATCGTTGCCCACCATCCGCACCCGATATTCCACCCCGTCATTGCCCGGATGCGCCACCCATTGCGCCCCGGTCATGAACTGCCACAGCACATCGTTGCGAAAGGCGTCGCACATGCCGCCATGACAGCCCGCCAGGCCAACGCCCCCCGCCACCGCCGCCGCGACATTCTCGGTGCGCTCTTTTTCAATCGTGCTCATCGTCCAGATCGGCACGATCAGCGACAGGCTTTCCAAGGCAGCCTTGTCATCGAAAAAGTCCAACGTGTCGGTGACCCGCACCTCAAACCCCGCCTCGCGCAGGTCGGCCGCGAACAGGGACGCGACCTTGTCCGGCTCATGCCCCATCCAACCGCCCCAGGTGATCAAGGCTGTCTTCGCCATGCCGCTCTCCCACTTGATCTACAGAGTGACCATGGCGGCCTGCTTCGTCAATCGCAAAGCGATGTAAAGAATCTTTGACATGGTGAATAGAATGCCATACTT
>JAYSWK010000313.1:0-10904 GCA_043718085.1 Rhodobacterales bacterium | reverse complement strand
CCGGCCGGCCCCCGCCAAAGGAATGGATCACCAAGGGAAGGACGATCTGGTCAAGCCAGGGGTTGATCTCCTGGCAGGCCAGTTCCGCAGGCCGGCTCCGCTGAATGTCCAGCGCATAGTCCAGGAACCGCGCCCCGAACTTTTGCGGACTGCGGTGAAAGAACCAGCCCGCGTTGAAGTAAAGGTAACGCTGCCAATATTCATCCGGCTGGCGCAGATCGAACGAGCTTTCAAGGTCCAGCCCAAAGCGGCGATACAGCGCCCCCCAGGTCGCCGCATAGCCCGGTCCGTAAAGCTCGATGATCGGCCAGGTTCCCTCGCGCCGCATCGAGGCCGAGGGGCGGTCGAAATCGAAGTTCACCGCACCCAAAGACCCCATGATCAGCGTGTCGGTGTCCAGAAACAGAAAGGGCGCGTCCGGCAAGGCCGCCAGCGCCTCGATCTTGTTGCCATAGGGATAGGCCGCCCCGAAAGCCCGGCTTTGAAAGGGCAGAAACACCGCCCCCAACTCTTCCAGCAAATCCCGCGCAGGTCCGGGCTGGATGCGCGGGTCCTGGGGCCACAAGGGTCCGGGTTGCGGTTCGGCCAGGTAAAACCGTCCTTTGAACCCGGGGTTGAAGGCGCGCAAACTGGCGGCCAGCAGCACCGCCTCATATTGCAGCCGCCCGGATTGGCCCACAGCAAGGATGTTGAAGCTTTGCCGCGATGGCGTCGTTCTGGTCATTCTGGGGCGCTCACGATTTTGCCCAGACTATAGCCCGTGCTCCGCCGATGAAAAGGGAAAGGGCCGGACCTGCTGCATCCGGCGTTCACTTCACCGGTGGGGTGAACCTCAGCGACAGACAGGACATCCCGCCGTCCAGCTTGGCACATTCCGAATTGCCAACCTCTTGCAGCTTGTAGCCCGCCGCGCTCAGCCCATCGCGGGTGCGCGGAAAACCGGCCGGCATCACCACAAGATCATTGAAGCGGATCGCATTGGCACAAGCCTCTTCGCCCGCGGCCGTTTGAATGACCCTGTAGCCCTTGAAACAGCCGGAAGCATCCAGCCGTCTGGTCGACAGGATGGTTTCCTCGTCCAAAAGCGAACAGTCCGTCTTGAAGTGCAAGACACCGGGCGGCGTGAAGACCTCGCGTACCTCTTGACCCCATGGCTGGATTAGCCGGGCCAGTTCGGCAATCCCGGCGCCATTGGTGCGGGCCGATCGTCCCACCAGCACTTCACGTTCCGTCGTCAGGATGTCACCCCCTTCGATAAAGCTGTCAGTGCCGTCGATCCGCACGACTTGCCCATACAAAGCCGCAAGGTGCGGCGCCATTTCGCGCGCTTCACCCAGTCGGGTCGGGGCACCGGGACGCATGATGACGGCACCCTGCGGCAGGCACAGGGCCGTATCCTCGACAAACACTGAATCCGGGAAATCGTCCAACGGGTCAAGTTCAACCACCGTCGCCCCGGTCGACTTCAGGGCCGCTACATAATCCGCATGATGCTGCAGCATCAGCGCCAAGGACGGCGCTCCCGTATCCACGGCGCGTAATCCGTTGATGATGCTCTTTGCCGGGCGCCGCGTGACGGCATGGGTGAAACGGTAGGATTTGGCGGTCATTGGCCCCTCTTGGGTCAGGGAAAGCTTCGTTGGGTTCGCCTACGCGGAAAATCTGCGCATCTCTTACTGGCGGGGTCCCAAGAACAACAGCAAATTCGGGCATAGCTGCTTCGGGGCCGGCAGGCCCGCAAAAGCCGCACCACGGGCTCACCGCGACAAGCCGATGACCACCAGGCCGGGTTTAATGAACCGCCGTGGTGGTATGGGGCCCGCCCCCTTTCCAGCCGTGCTGGCAAAATGGTCTCGGACCATGGTGATCAGCAGGCGGACTTGGGCCAAGCTCGGCAACCCGGCCAAAGTGTTTCGGCATAGGCATGGGTGGCCATCACGACACGGCGGGCTCGAACTGAGCCTAAGGGATGCGTGGCCAGGAGTTCGCGGCGTTGCAACATTCGCTCCGGGTCAAGCAGACCAGGACTGCCAGCTTGGTCAGCTTCGCCATTTTCCCATGGATTGGCCGAAAAGCGCACCGGGTCCGTCATTTGTAGGATTTGAGTTTGCCTCTTGTTGCCGCAGCCTCAGGGCAGATTTCAATGAGGATGATGACCATGAATCGCCAATTGCCGAACCGAACCAAGTGGGCAAACCCATGCGCGTTGCTGACCGGGACCGCGTTTGCGCTCATCGTTTCTGTGTCCGCCCTTGCCCAGGACGCGCCGGAACCCACCCATGTTCCCTTTGACCCCGCGAACTTTGTCGATCCGACCCTTAGCACCAACCTTTTTCATCCGACCCGACCGGGGACACAGTGGATCAGATCGGGCACAACCGAAGTCGGCTCACGCAAGGTGCCGCATATGGTGATCAGCACCATGACGGATGTCACACGCACCATCGACGGGGTGATGGCGGTGGCGATGCTGGACCAGTCCACCGATTCCGCAGAGACTGCCCAGGTCGGCTTTGACTATCTGGCGCTCGACAAGGACGGCAACGTCTGGATCATGGGCGGCTATACAGAAGAATTCGAAGGCGGTGTGTTCACCAATGTCGAGAACGCCTTTCTTGGCACCGAAACGGGCGGTGCCCCCGGCATCCTGATGCCCGCCAATGTCACCAAGGACACGCCGCGCTGGTATATCGGAACGCCTGGTCCAGAGGAATCGCCCTCGGTCGCCGAACCCGTTGACGTCGGGATCACCGTGACGGTGCCGTTTGGCACCTATGAAAACGTCCTTGCGGTGCGTGAAGGGTCAATCGGCGAGATTGACAATGAGGTGAAATTCTACGCCCCCGGCGTCGGTGTCATCCTGAACGAGCCGCATTTGGCCAGTATCCATCAGGACAGTTTCGAGTTGGTCAATATCGTCGAACTGACCCCCGAAGGGTTGGCCGAGGCCAGTCAGGTGGTGCTTGATCTTGAGGAACACGCCCGGGAGGTGGAGCCCGAGGTCTATGCCGATGCACCGGTGGCCACCCGGAGACTGCCATGACGCCGATGGTACGGTTGACCGGGGTAAGCAAGGGCTTTGAGGATGCGAACGGCACCGTCGCTGTGTTGCAGGACGTGAATTTTGCAATCAACCCAGGGCAGAAGGCCAGCATGGTCGGCGTGTCGGGCAGCGGCAAATCCACCATATTGTCCCTGATCGCGGGATTGCTGCGGCCAGACAGGGGTAACGTCGAACTGGACGGTGTGTCTCTTGCGGGTATGGACGACAATGCCTTGGCGCGAATGCGGTCGCGTCGGATCGGGATTGCCTTGCAATCCGAAAACCTTATCCCGTTTCTGAGCGCGCAGGAAAACATTGAACTGGCGCAAAGTTTTGGGTCGGGCAAAAGGTCTGCACAACAGGCGCGTGTGCTTCTGGAGCGGATGGGTGTGGCGCACCGCGCAGCGCATCTGCCACGCCAGATGTCCGGTGGAGAGGCGCAGCGGGTGTCATTGGCTGTCGCCCTTGCCAACGCACCTGCCTTGCTGCTGGCTGACGAGATGGTTGCCCAGCTGGATGGTGACACCGCCTCAGCCGTCGTTGCGGATGTGTTCGACAGTGACATGGCAGTCCTGTTTGTCACCCATGATCCCATGCTGGCCGACCGTGCAGATTTGAGGCTCGGTTTGAAGAACAAGACCGTGGTGGCGAAATGACCACTGAAAACGGGATTGAAGTCTGCAACCTGGTGGTCCGGTATGATACGGCAGATGGGCCTTTGACTGCATTGGATTGCACCGCGCTGTCGCTGGCTGCCGGATCAAGCACCGCGATCATCGGCCCCAGCGGCTGTGGCAAGTCCACGTTGCTTTGCATGCTGGCCGGATTGGCGCCGCCGACCAAAGGGTCGGTTTCCGTCGCCGCAACCAAACTGACCGAGCTGTCCGAAGCGCGTCGCATCGCATTTCGCAAGAGCCATTTCGGCATGGTCTATCAGGCCGACAATCTGCTGCCTTTCCTGACGGTTGCACAGAACATCCGCCTTCAGCTGGCCCTGTGTTCCGATACGAATGCGGCTGAGGCGCGGACCAGGGAGCTGATCGAGCAGCTGGGACTTGGGGCCCTTTCCGACCGCTTGCCAGACCAATTGTCGGGGGGTCAGCGCAGCCGGGTCGCCGTGGCCCGCGCCATCGTGCACCGGCCGTCAGTGATCTTGGCGGACGAGCCGACCGGGGCGTTGGACAAGGGCAATGCCGATGGCGTGGTGCGGATGTTGCAGAGCGCGCAGCACAGCTTGGGCGCGACGCTGGTGCTCGTTACGCATGATGCCGCCATTGCGGCGCGGATGGACAGACAGGTCACCCTTCGGCAGGGCAAGATTGTTGCAGACAACAGGGTGCAAAATGCAGGTTAGTTTCGTCATCGCGGACCTGATCCGCAATCCTCGCCGCACGATCTGGACCACTATTGGGGTCATGCTGGGCGTGGGGTTCTTCTGCGCCGTGTTGTTTTTCATCGACGGACTTTCGGCTTCGATGACACAGCGCGCAGCGGCACCTCTGGCGATTGACATCCAGCGTGTGGTGGCCGATCCGGTGGCGGCGGACCTGCAACTGCAATTGTCGGTGTCCCCGACAGGGCCGGCGCAACCGGGCGATGAGATCACCGTGACGCTGGCGTTGATCAACGCCGGGGTGACGCCTGCAAATGAGGTCGTGGTCAGGTCTGCCCCGGTCGCAGGGATGAAATTTGTGGCGGGATCGGCAAGTGTGGGTGGACAGGCACTGTCTTCGCCCGACAATCCCTTTGCCAGCGGTTTGGCGCAAACCGGACTGAATATCGGAACGGTGCCGTCTGGTGGGTCGGGGACCATGACCTATGCGGTGACAGTGGACACGGCAGGAACCGTTGATGCGACCCGTTTCAAGGGCACATTCTCGACACGTGAAGCCGTCGTTCCGATCATTGCAAACGCGGGCGATCCGGTCGGCCTGACCGATCTGCTGACACAGATCAGGTCCATCGCGGGGATCGAATTTGCCGCCCCGCTGTCCTTTGCAGATCTGGCACCGGGAGCCGTGACGACGGGACCGGCCCGGTTGTTCGGTTTTGATCAAGGCTATCTTGCGCATGATCCGTCCATCCGCATCGTGCAAGGCAGCCAGGACGCCGGTGCTGCGCTGATCAGCACCGAGGCGGCAAGAGGTCTGGCGCTGGGCGTCGGAGATACTGTTGCGATTGCGCTGCCCGATGGCAGCAAGCTCGCCGTGCCGATTAGCGGCATTGTTGATCTCAGCCGCGCAAGAGCATTGTTTTCCAGTCGCCGGGGGGCCAATCTGGAAGAGTTCATCTATATCCCGAACACCGTCATTTTGGATGCGGACCGTTTCGCCGAGGTTGTCGTCCCTGCCTTTACCCGCGCGGCGACCAATCGGGGCGAGCGGGTGAAAAGCCCTCCGGTCCGCGAGGTCGATATTGGTGTGAACCGCGCGCTGCTGGATGCCGAACCAGCCGTGGCACTGGAACAGACACGGCGGATCGCGGCGGAAGTTGCGGCGGTGGCAGGCGGGGGGGATTTCATCCTCGACAACATCTCGAACACGCTTGCAGTAGCGCGGGAAGATGCAGGCGTGGCCAAACGAATGTTCATTTTTCTTGGGCTGCCCGGGGCCATGTTGGCCGCGATGTTGGCGGCCTATGCCGGTGTTGTTCTGGGCGGGGCACAGCGCCGCGAACGTGCAATCCTGCGGATCAGGGGGGCGAGCCGCCGCGATCTTCTGGCCATGCTGGCGCTGCGAGTGGGGTGCATCACGGTTGTCGGTGCACTGGCGGGCGTCGGCATCGGCTATGCGACCGCCGCAATGGCGATTGGACATTCGACATTGTTGCGGGCGTCTGCCAGCACCCTTTTGCAGTCTGGGGTGTTGGGAGCGGTGATGGGTTTGTCTGCGACAGGTGCGGCGCTGTATTTGACCGGGTGGCGGTCAATCAACCGCGAGATCAACGAGGACCGCGCCCAATTGTGGCACCGCGCTCCCTTGTGGCGACGCTGCGGGTTCGACATGGCCGGAATTGCCGTGGTGGTGGTTGCAACCGGTATGGTGCTGGCAACTTCCGGATTTGAAGGTGTGCCGGGGTCGGTCTATGTTGGCCGGTCGGTGCAACTGCCCTTGGGGTTGCTGGTTCTGCCGATTGGAATCTGGGTCGCGGGCTGCTTTCTGGGCGGGCGGATATGTGCCTGGGCTCTGGCACGGAACCGGGCGGCCGATTCCGACAAATCCTTTCGCATGCTTTTTGTTAACAGCATCATACAGCGGGCCTGGCCCCTTGCGGAAGCTGCGATCATTCTAGGTCTGATCGTTGCCCTTGGCACCAGCCTTGCGGTTTTCGCTGCGTCCTACGATGGGGCCAAATCGTCGGACGCGCGCTATCTGGTTGGGTCCGACGTGCGGATCACCCCGGACCCGGCGGCCGGGAACATGGTCTTGATGAACGATACCCCGGAGTTTGAGGTGCCGGGCGTCACCAAGGTGATGCCCGTGGTTTACGGCGTCCATAATGTGATCCTGCGGTCTGACCGAACCTCGGATATTGCGAATCTGGCGGCGCTTGATCCGGTGGCATTGGCGCGGGTCGCGCCGCTGGATGATCGACATTTTCCGGGTGGATCGGCGTCGGCCCTAAGAGGCATCGCTGACGACCCGGATGCGATCCTTCTCAGCACTGACATGTCAGAGTTTCTGCGCGCCCCCGTTGGCACCCGACTGAGGGTTCTGCTGGCCCGGGGCACGCCCGAACAGACCGAGATCGAGATGCATATCATCGGCTTGTTCGACCGGCTTCCGGGCTTTCCCGAAGGAGCCGACGCACTGATCAACCTGTCGCGCCATGTCACCGCGATCCCGTCGACATCTCCCGACTTCTTTTTGGCGCTCAGTTCGGACCAGACCGAGGCGACATTGGGCAATGTCATCTCGGCGCTGCACGCCAAGGCGAACGGAGCCATCCAGATCGACACTAGGCTCACCGCACTCGCCAAGGATCAGTCCAGTCTTGCCGCGCTGAATATCGACGGCCTGCTGCGGCTTGATCAGGGCTATGCACTGGCGATGGGGGCCGTGACAGTGGCGCTGTTCGTCTTCGGACTGCTCCTGCAACGCCGACGCGAATATGTGACCTTGCGAGCCTTGGGCATGCAGCACACGGCAATCCAGACCTTGATCATGGCCGAGGCGGGCACCGCTGCCCTTGCCGGATGCGCCATCGGAATTCCGGTCGGATTGGCAATGGCCTTCTACCTGATCAACGTGTTGCGTCCGCTGTTCGTGCTGAACCCGCCATTTCTGGTTTCTCCTGGATCGCTGGCACTTGTGGTCGGCAGCGTGCTAGCCGCAGCGGGGTTTGCCGCACTTGCCGCGTCAGCCTTGGTCAACCGCCTGAATGCGACCGAATTGCTGCGAGATGATTAGCGTGGCAATCTATCGGTCTGATCAAGTCCGATGTCCGATGTCCGATGTCCGCTGCCTCGGCAGGCTATCAAGCTCGGGTCCAATCTGTCAAAGTCCCGGAACCATCACGGTTACAAGGTCCCCATGCGCATCCTGATGATCGAAGACGAAAAGACTGCTGCCGACTACGCCGCCAAGGGCCTGACGGAAAGCGGTCATGTCTGTGATGTGCTGGCCGACGGGTCTGACGGGTTGTTTCAGGCTACGCGGGAAAGCTATGACGTGATCGTGGTGGACCGGATGCTGCCGGGACTGGACGGGCTCAGCATGGTGAGGGCGCTCAGGGCGGCGGGGGTCAAGACCCCGGTCCTTTTCCTGACGGCCATCGGCGGGATTGATGACCGGGTGGAGGGACTGGAGGCTGGGGGGGATGATTACCTGACCAAACCCTTTGCCTTTGCCGAACTGCTGGCCCGGCTGAATGCCTTGGCCCGGCGTCCGCCGGTGCAGGTCGTCAAGACGGTTCTGATCGTGGCCGATCTGGAACTGGACCTGATGCAGCGGACAGCCCGACGGGGTGGTCAGGTCATCGACCTGCTGCCCAAGGAATTCACGCTGCTGGAAGTGCTGATGCGCAACGAGGGCCGGGTTGTCACGCGCACGATGCTGCTGGAACGGGTCTGGGATTTCCATTTCGATCCCAAGACATCCGTGGTCGAAACCCATATCAGCCGGTTGCGGGCCAAGATCGACAAGCCGTTTCCAGTGACCTTGCTGCACACCGTGAAATCGGCGGGATATTCGATCCATGCGCCCCGCTGACCTGTTTCGTCGCACGACGTTCCGGCTGGCCTTGATGATGACCCTGTTCATCGTCGCCACGCTGTTGTTGGCGGGAGGCGTCGGGTTCGGGTTGATGCATGCTCAACTGACCAGCCGTCAGGATGCCCGGGTAACGGAAATGTTTCGGTCGCTGGAGCAGGCAATGGCCAAAGGGGATGAACATGATCTGGTGGAGCAGGTCACCTCGCGCATTGCCGCAAGCCCTGACAAGGCCTCGATCTATCTGCTGAAGGATCAAGAGGGGCGTGTTCTTGCCGCGAACATCCAGGGCATTGTGCCATCACAAGGCTGGATGACGGTGCCCGCCGATTTGAATGGAATTACCGCCGACTATGCCTATCGTGTCTTTACCGGCACGTCGGGGGACTACACGTTGTCGGTCGGCCTGACGAATGCCGATCTGGACGATCTTCGCGAGATCATGGCCGGGTCGCTTGGTTGGGCTGCATTGATCGTTCTGGTGGCGTCCCTTGCGGTCGGGGCGGTGCTTGCAAGACGCATGGGCCGACGGTTGGCTGAGGTCGACCGAACCATGCACCGCGTGGCCGACGGCGACCTGACCGCTCGGCTGGACCTGTCCCGGCGGGGCGATGATCTGGACCAGATCGCCACCACGATCAATGGGGCTCTCACGCGACTGGAAGGGGTGGTCGAGGCGATGCGGCAAGTGAGTGCCGACATCGCCCATGATCTGCGCACCCCTCTGAACCGGCTGCGAATCCGGATTGAGGCTGCATCTGACAAGGCCGAAGCTGGCCGGCCCGTGGTGGGCGACCTGACCGCTGCTCTGACTGAGGCCGACCAGATCAATGAGACATTTTCGGCCCTGCTGCGGATCGCACAGATCGAGGCAGGGTCACGCAAGGCCGGGTTCCAGCACTTGGTGCTTGGCGAACTTCTGAGGAATGTCGTCGACGTTTATGGTGCCGTTGCCGAGGATGCAGGGCAGACGCTGACAGCTTCGTCGCTGGACTCACATCAGATCAATGGCGATCCGGAACTGCTGACCCAGTTGTTTGCCAATCTTATCGAAAACGCGATCCAGCACGGACCGGCAGGAACGGTAATCACCTGTTCAATGGGTGAACACGCTGGACGTGTTCTGGCCACCATTTCGGATACAGGTCCGGGCATCCCGGCCCATGAGCGTGAGAACGTGCAACGCAGGCTTTACCGGTTGGAGAAGAGCCGCACCACGTCGGGGTCCGGCCTTGGGCTTAGTCTGGTGCGCGCCATCGCCGAACTGCATCAGGCGACGCTGACGTTGCGGGATAGTGACCCGGCGACCGGCACAGGTCTGACAGTCGAAATCACCTTTCCCTCGACCTGATATCCGAACTTTCTGCCTTACAAATCTGTAAGGCCGCCGCAAGGTTCCCGCCCAACCCGACGATCTATCCTATTTGCAGTGCTGGCCCTTTTGGCCCCGCCTGCAACAGGGATTACCATGACAGATCCAGTTATCCGACTTGATCGTTTGACCCGCCGCTATGGTGACGTGGCCGTGGTCGATGGTCTGACCTTCGAGATCGCGGCAGGCGACGTGTTCGGGTTTCTGGGTCACAACGGGGCCGGAAAGACCACGACCATCCAGATGCTGACCACTCTAGCGGCACCGACATCCGGCACCGCAACAGTCGCGGGTTTCGACATCATCTCCAACCCGTTGGAGGTTCGCCGCCGGATCGGCTATGTGCCCGAAAACGTCCGGCTTTATGACACGCTGACCGCGACCGAGAACCTGATGTTCTTTGCTCGCCTGTCGGGTGTCGTTAAACCCAGCCACCGTGTGGCTGAGGTCCTGGCCTATCTGGGCAGCACCGAGCTTGGTCCCCGCCGGGTTGGCACATTCTCCAAAGGTATGCGGCAACGGATTGGGTTGGCACAGGCCATCTTGCACCGGCCCCAGGTCTTGTTTCTTGACGAACCAACCTCGGGTCTCGATCCGATGGGCATCAAGATGCTGCGTGATCTGATCCTCCAGTTGAACCGGGATCAGGGCATGACGATCTTCATGAATACTCACCTGATCAGTGAGATCGCCCAGACCTGCACATCCATCGCCGTGTTGGGCCATGGACGGTTGATCTTCCATGACCGGGTTGAGGCAGTTACGGCCCGATACGGCGATGCTGTGGCGATTGAGGCGCTGTATCTGTCACTGACCCCGCAGGGCAATTTGGCGGGTGCCACATGAGGGCCAGGATGATCGCGTGTCAGTCCATCCGGCTGGCCTTGCGTGAAAGCACGGTGCTGCTGATGGCCGGTCTGTTCGCCGTGCTGGTCCTGGTGTCGGCCTGGCTGGGGTGGCAGGCCACCGATACCGTCAATCGCATATATCTGGATGCCGTACAATTTCTGGCGGCGGCGGGAAAGCCGGTGCCCAGCAATCCGGTGCTGGACACCTCACCGCTGGTCCTGATGCGAAATGTCAGCATCTATGTGATCCTGATCGGGGCTTTGTCGGCTATCGTGATCGGCAACCGGCTGGTGGCACTGGACCGCAAGGCCGGTATCCTGCCGATGATCGCGTCCCGGCCCATGAAGCGGGCGGACTATGCCAATGGCAAGATGTCGGCCCTGCTGGCGCTCGTGGCGGTGTTGTTTGCAGTTTCCGCAACGGTTGGCAC
>JAYSWK010000312.1:0-4343 GCA_043718085.1 Rhodobacterales bacterium | reverse complement strand
GGGGGGCCAGTTCCGCTATGATCCCGCCTAGCATGCCAATATCGACGCCGCTTTGCCCGTCGGGCAGGTTGGCATTGCGCAGGATCAGATCAAACATGGCGTGCCCTTCCGGATGTGTAACTGCTGGCGACCCCGGAAGGAATCGAACCCTCAACCTCGGACTTAGAAGGTCCTTGCTCTATCCAGTTGAGCTACGGGGCCGCTTCCGGTGTTGTGCAGAACGCCGCGCCTTCATGCAAGGGTGCGCGTCATGAAAACCGAATTCGGGTCCAGAACATAATCGCCAAAAGGCGCGCATTCCACGAATCCCGCGCCTTCATAAAGCTTCCGGGCCGGTTGGAAGAACGCCTGCGAACCCGTTTCCAGGCTGAGCCGGGTCAGTCCGGTGCGGGCGGCTTCGTTCATCAGATGATCCAGCATCAGCCGCGAAAGGCCCTGGCCGCGATATTCCGACAAGACATGCATCGACTTGATCTCGCCGTGAACAGCATCCAACCGCTTGAACGCGCCCATGCCGATGGCCCGCACCTGATCGCGCATGACATAAAAGGAAATCCCGGGCACCGCCAACTGGCTGGCATCCATCATATGGATGCTTTCAGGCGGCGTGTCGTGATGCATATCGGCGGTATGGCGCGCCATCAGCATCGCCACGTCCGGCCCAAGCGGGCTTTCCATGGTGATCTGATAGCGCGCTGCTGTCATCAGTTCCCACCCATTATCGGGGTGCCGTTGACGGAAAGGCTGCCTGGCGTGCTGGCATCGATTTCCCAGATCAGTTCGTCATCGGCGCCGGTCTTGGCCATGCCTTGCGCCATTCCCATCCCCATCATGGCCTGGCCCTTGATGTCGTCCGGTGCGGCGTCCAGCGCTGCCTGCAGCTTTTCAATCCCGGCCAAAGTGATCACCGCAGTGCCCGCTGGCACTGGCATTTCAGGCCCGGCAACCATTGAGCCCTCGTAAGTCAGTTCATAGCCGTCACCCGTCACCGCGCCGGGGTTGATGCCAATTGTCACGGTTTTGTTCGGCATCAGCGCTGCCAAAAGATTGGCCTGGAACGCCGCATCCGGTTCGGTTCCGGCCGGCAGGTCAAACAGGCCCAATGCCACATTGGCCGCCGCCGCCGCATCAAAATCGGTGACCTGGAAGTCGAGCGAAACTTTTTGCGGCAAGATCGGCGCCGCCCATTCCGGCACGACGCCCGCAGGAAGTGTCAGACCGGACACCGAGATCGCCTCGCGCACTTTGCCATCGGCGACGATGCCATTCAAATCAACGGTCACCGTCATCGCCTCGATGCCGACATCGCCCATCGGCGTTGTCACCATCACTTTCTGCGCCGACATGTCGCCCGTCATGGTGCCAAAGAAGGGGATGCCTTCTTGCAGAATGGTCTTGAGCGAGGCCTTGTCAGCCTCTTTCGCATCGGTTGTCGGATGGGACACGAACCAGGCCAGGGTCTTGTAGATGGCATCTGGGCGCATTCCGTCCATCTTGCCGGTCTGGCCCATGCTTTCGGCGGCGACCGTGATCGGCATGGCCGGCATACCGTCTTGCGCCGGGGTCATGAAAGTTTCGGTCAGACCTGACACGGTCATGGTGTAGGTTCCATCCACGCCACCGGTCGCACCCGCCGCACCTGTAGTCTCGAACGTGCCCGATACAATCGCGCCTTCGACCGTCACCTCTCCTGCATTGGGGTCGGTGATCTTCTCGGAAATGGTGATGCCGGACATCTCGCCACTGGCGCTGCTGAAGGTCATGAGCGCTTCGTCAAAGACGCCTTCGAACTTGATCGAGCCGATTTCCTCTTTCATATCCATTTGGCCGGGAATGGAAAAAGCCGCTGACATGGCCTGATCCTGGGAAACGCCCCAGGTCCCGTCACCATTGTCCGTCAGGGTCAGGACAACCGGTGACACTGTGGCCGAACCGCCAGCCTCGGCTGCCAGCGCGGCCAAGGGTGCTGCGTCAAGCGTTACAGTATAGGCGTCGCCGCCGACGGCGACCGATACGACACCATCGGTCGTGCCCAGATAAGTCTGGAAGACCCCCATTAGATGCGCGGCGCCATCATCTGTCGCCTCTGCGAATGCCGCGGCGCCCGAAAAAACCAAAGGCAGGACGGCAAGGAGTGCAGTTCTGTTCATAAGAATCTCCTGAAATAGGCCCCGATGCGAGGCGGGTTGTCGACTAGTGCGTCCACACGCCTTTACGGTCGGTGGCAAAATTTTCGCCGTAGCCACGCGGACGAATAATCGGCTTGCGGGCTTTGGCCTCGGTGACGTCGCAGGCAATCTGATGTTCCGCTGCGTAGGCTTCGGCCGCTTGGCGGCTATCGAAACGCAGTCGCACTTGAGTCTGGGTATCCGAAGACGATGTCCAGCCCATCAATGGATCGACCTCACGCGCAGAAGCGGGGGCAAATTCCAGAACCCAACCTTTGGCCTTTGCTGTTCCGGACTGCATGGCGGTTTTGGCGGGTTGGTAAATGCGTGCGCGCATGGCGTATCCTCGGGCTGGGGAACTGCCGCTATATTCCGAAAGTGACGGGAAAGCGCAAGGGCGTATGGGGGGGTGAAGTGCTGTCGGCCGGTTACAGGGATTGGGTGGGGTGTGTGGTGCAACCAGCCGACAGCAAGTTTGCTGCTTGCTGGGCCAATCTGCCCACAATCCGATCTGATTTCAACCCTAAGTCGCGCTTCCGGGCATGGTTTTCGGTAAAATTGAACCTTACACTTTTACAGTGCCTTAGGGTTGGTTAACGCAGCCTTGCTGCCCCCTTCCCCGTGAACAAAAACAGAATAGAATGAGGCGTGGAAGGAATCACCATGCCGCATAACAACAGCAATGCCCTCGCGCCCCGCCCAGAGGTCCTGACTCGCCCCAAGTTGGAGGGTGGACGGCGGTTTGTCATGCAAACGCCATTCCAACCGGCAGGTGACCAGCCGACAGCGATATCGGAATTGAGCCGGGGTGTTCTGGCGGGCGAGCGGGATCAGGTGTTGCTTGGCGCCACGGGCACCGGCAAGACCTTCACCATGGCCAAGGTGATCGAAGAAACCCAGCGCCCCGCCATAATTCTTGCGCCCAACAAGACGCTTGCCGCCCAGCTTTACGCTGAATTCAAAGGCTTTTTCCCAGACAACTCGGTCGAGTATTTCGTCAGCTACTACGACTATTACCAGCCCGAAGCCTATGTCGCCCGGACCGATACATTCATCGAAAAGGAAAGCCAGATCAACGAGCAGATCGACCGGATGCGCCATTCGGCCACAAGGTCGCTGTTGGAGCGGGACGATGTGATCATCGTGGCCTCGGTCAGCTGCATCTATGGCATTGGCTCGGTCGAGACCTATTCAGCGATGACCCAGGATCTGGTGGTGGGCCAGGCCTATGAGCAACGCCGCATGATTGCGGAACTGGTGGCCCAGGCGTACCGACGCAACGACCAGGCATTCACTCGGGGCTCTTTCAGGGTGCGGGGAGACAGTCTTGAACTTTGGCCCGCCCACCTGGAAGACCGGGCATGGCGCTTTTCCTTTTTCGGCGAAGAACTTGAATCCATTGTCGAATTCGACCCCTTGACCGGGGCCAAGACCGATGCGTTCAGCCAGATCCGCATCTATGCCAATTCGCACTACGTCACCCCGCGCCCAACGATGCAGCAGGCCACCAAGGGCATCAAGATCGAACTGCAGCAGCGGCTGGACCAGTTGATCAAGGAGGGAAAACTGCTAGAGGCCCAACGGTTGGAGCAGCGCACCAATTTCGATCTGGAAATGCTGGAGGCCACGGGCAGTTGCGCCGGGGTCGAGAATTATTCGCGCTATCTGACGGGCCGCGCCCCAGGCGAACCGCCCCCCACGCTTTTTGAATTCATCCCCGACCATGCCATTGTTTTTGCCGATGAATCCCACGTCTCGGTCCCGCAGATCGGCGGCATGTACAAGGGCGACTATCGGCGCAAGTTCGTGTTGGCCGAGCATGGCTTCCGTTTGCCGTCTTGCATGGATAACCGCCCGCTGAAATTCGAGGAATGGGATGCGATGCGGCCCCAGTCCGTGTTCGTCTCGGCCACGCCTGCCGCTTGGGAACTGGAGCAGACAGGTGGGGTCTTTACCGAGCAGGTGATCCGTCCGACCGGACTTGTCGATCCGCAGATCGAAATCCGCCCGGTCGAAATGCAGGTCGATGACCTACTGGACGAAGTGCGCCGTGTGGCCAAGGCGGGGTTCCGCACCCTGGTCACCACGCTGACCAAGCGCATGGCCGAGGACCTGACCGAATACATGCATGAGCAGGGCATCCGCATCCGTTATATGCACAGCGATATCGACACT
>JAYSWK010000311.1:0-4351 GCA_043718085.1 Rhodobacterales bacterium | reverse complement strand
GGCGGTCACGGCATCGTGGGCGCGCAGGTGCCGCTGGGGGCGGGTCTGGCCTTTGCGGACAAATACCTTGGCAATGACAATGTGACCTTCGCCTATTTCGGCGACGGGGCGGCGAACCAGGGCCAGGTTTATGAGACCTACAACATGGCCGAGTTGTGGAACTTGCCGGTGATCTTTGTGATCGAAAACAACCAGTATGCCATGGGCACGTCGATGAAACGGTCGACCAAGTCCACCACCCTGTTCGGGCGCGGTCAGGCTTATGGCATTCAGGGTGAAGCCGTGGACGGGATGGATGTGCTGGCGGTCAAGGCTGCGGGCGAAAAGGCCGTGGCGGTCTGCCGGGCGGGTGAAGGCCCCTATATCCTGGAAATGATGACCTATCGTTATCGTGGCCATTCGATGTCGGACCCGGCCAAGTATCGCACCCGCGAAGAGGTGGAAAAGATGAAGTCCGAAAAGGACGCCATCGAACATGTCCGGGATCTTTTGCTGGGGGCCGGCCTTGCCTCGGACGAGGATCTGAAGGCCATCGACAAGGACATCAAGGATATCGTGAACGCCTCGGCCGAATATGCCAAGGAAAGCCCGGAGCCGGATCTGTCCGAGCTTTGGACCGATATTTACGCCTGAGGGGAGAGAGATCATGGCAGTTGAGATATTGATGCCGGCGCTTTCGCCCACGATGGAAGAAGGCACTTTGGCCAAATGGCTGGTCAAGGCGGGGGACAAGGTGAAATCGGGCCAGATTCTGGCCGAGATCGAGACCGACAAGGCGACGATGGAGTTTGAAGCGGTCGACGAGGGTATCGTGGGCCAGCTTCTGGTGGCCGAGGGCACTGCGGGGGTCAAGGTAAATACGCCCATCGCCGTGCTGGTGGAAGAGGGCGAGGCGGCGAATGCCATGCCTGCCCCGGCCAGGGCTGCCGTTGCGGTCGCGGCCCCGGTTGCGGCGGCCCCCGTTGCGGCGGCCCCCGTTGCGGCGTCCCCCGTTGCGGCGTCCCCGGTGGCCGTAGTGTCCAAGGCTTCTGCCGATTGGCCTGAGGGCACCAAGATGAAAACCATGACCGTGCGGGAGGCCCTGCGCGAGGCCATGGCGGAGGAGATGCGCGCCGATCCGACCGTCCTGTTGATGGGCGAGGAAGTCGGCGAATATCAGGGCGCCTACAAGATCAGCCAAGGCCTGTTGGATGAATTTGGCCCCAAGCGTGTTGTGGATACGCCGATCACTGAGCATGGGTTTACCGGGATCGCGGTTGGTGCCTCTTGGGGCGGTTTGCGGCCCATCGTCGAGTTCATGACTTTCAACTTTGCCATGCAGGCCATTGATCATATTATCAATTCTGCCGCAAAGACCAACTACATGTCGGGCGGCCAGATGGGCGCGCCAATGGTGTTTCGCGGAGCAAATGGCGCTGCGGCACGGGTGGGCGCGCAGCACAGCCAGGATTATGCCGCCTGGTATGCGGCCATTCCGGGGTTGAAAGTGGTGATGCCCTATTCGGCAGCCGATGCGAAGGGGCTGTTGAAAACGGCAATCCGCGATCCGAACCCGGTGATCTTCCTGGAAAACGAGATCATGTATGGCCAGTCGTTCGAAGTTCCCGACCTGCCCGACTTTACCATTCCTTTCGGCAAGGCCCGGATCTGGCGCGAGGGGACGGATGTCACCATCGTCAGCTTCAGCATCGGGATGAAGTACGCGCTGGAAGCCGCTGATATCCTTGCAAAAGAGGGCATCATGGCCGAGGTCGTCGACCTGAGGACCCTGCGGCCGCTGGACTATGACACGGTTCTGGCCTCGGTCATGAAGACGAATCGCTGTGTCACGGTGGAGGAAGGATTTCCGGTAGGGTCGATCGGGGATCACCTGGCATCGACCATCATGCAGCGGGCCTTTGACCATCTGGATGCGCCGGTGGTGACCTGCACGGGCAAGGATGTGCCGATGCCCTATGCGGCGAACCTGGAAAAACACGCGCTGCTGACGACCGCCGAAGTGGTCGCGGCGGTCAAATCCGTTTGCTATCGGTGAGGTGAGACATGGCCATTGAAATTCTGATGCCCGCGCTGTCGCCCACGATGGAAGAGGGTGTGCTGGCCAAGTGGCTGGTCAAGGTGGGTGATCGGGTCAAATCCGGCCAGATCATGGCCGAGATCGAAACCGACAAGGCCACGATGGAGTTCGAAGCCGTGGACGAGGGGATCATCGGGCGCCTTCTGGTGGCCGAGGGAACCGCGGGCGTCAAGGTGAACACGCCGATTGCCGTGCTGGTCGAGGAGGGGGAAAGTGCGGATGCCGCCCCTGCCCCGGTCAAGGCGGCTGTGGTGGCGGCACCGGTTGCCGCGCAGGTCATGGTGGCCTCTGCGGCCAATGCTGCGCCCAAACCCACCGGTGCCCGCGTGTTCGCCTCGCCTTTGGCCAGGCGGCTGGCTGCGGAAAAGGGGTTGGATCTGGGCAAGGTTCAGGGCTCGGGGCCGCATGGCCGGATCGTGCGGGCGGATATCGACGGGGCGGGTTCGGCGGCCAAGGCTGACCCTGTCGCCGCAGCGGTGCCTGCCCCGGCCGCGGCCAGGGCGCCTGCCATGGGCATGTCGGCGGAAACGGTGATGAAGATCTATGCCGACCGGGCCTTTAGCGAAGTGCCGCTGGATGGCATGCGCCGGATCATCGCCGCGCGGCTGACCGAAGCCAAGCAGACCATCCCGCATTTCTACCTGCGCCGCGACATCCGCCTGGATGCGCTGCTGGCGTTGCGTGAACAATTGAACAAGGGGCTGGAGGCGCGGGGCGTCAAGCTGTCGGTCAATGATTTCATCATCAAGGCCTGCGCCCTGGCCCTGCAAGCCGTGCCCGATGCCAATGCGGTCTGGGCCGGGGACCGTATCCTGAAGCTGGTCCCTTCGGATGTCGCGGTGGCTGTGGCGGTCGAGGGTGGCCTGTTCACCCCGGTACTTAAGGATGCCGAGAAAAAGACCCTGTCGGCCCTTTCGGCCGAAATGAAGGATCTGGCGGCGCGCGCCAAGACCAAGAAACTGGCCCCGCATGAATATCAGGGCGGCAGCTTTGCCATATCCAACCTTGGCATGATGGGCATCGACAGTTTTGACGCCGTGATCAACCCGCCCCATGGGGCCATTCTGGCCGTGGGTGCCGGGGTCAAGCGGCCCGTTGTGCTGAAGGACGGCACAGTGGGTGTGGCGACGGTCATGACCGTGACGCTGTCGGTGGACCACCGGGTCATCGACGGGGCCCTGGGGGCCGCGCTCCTGAACGTCGTGGTGGACCTGTTGGAAAACCCGATTGCCATGCTGGCATGATGAAAAGGGATGGGAGGTAGCCCATCCCTTCAAAAATCTTCGAAGATTTTTGCAAATTCCTTCGAAGGAATTTGAACGTCAGATCTCGCCGTTGATCAGTTGATCCATCGTGATCGAGGGCTGCGAGCATCCTGCCTCGCCGATCACCTTGGCGGGCACACCTGCGACGGTCGTGTTGTGCGGCACATCGTGCAACACCACGGAACCCGCCGCGATGCGGCTGCAATAGCCGACCGAAATATTGCCCAGAACCTTGGCCCCGGCCCCGATCATCACACCGTTGCCGATCTTGGGGTGGCGGTCGCCATCCTCTTTGCCCGTGCCGCCCAGTGTCACCGAATGCAGCATCGAGACGTTGTCGCCCACAACGGCGGTCTCGCCGATGACGATGGAATGGGCATGGTCGATCATGATGCCCATACCGACCTGTGCCGCCGGGTGAATATCGACGCCAAAGACTTCGGACACCCGCATCTGAACGAAATAGGCCAGATCCCGCCGCCCGGTTGACCACAACCAATGGCCAATGCGGTAGGCCTGAATCGCCTGAAAGCCCTTGAAGAACAAAATGGGCTGGATGAAGCGATGGCAGGCTGGGTCGCGATCAAAAACGGCCATGATGTCGGCACGCGCCGCTTTGCCAAGATAGCTGTCCAAGGCATAAGCCTCGTCCGCAATTTCGCGCAGGATCTGCTCGCTCATCTCGCTGGAGGCCAGTTTCATCGAAAACCGATAGGACAAGGCGCGTTCCAGCGAGGCATGGTGCAACAGGCTGGAATGAACGAGGCCGCCCAAAAGCGGTTCGGCGCGCACAGCCTCGGTCGCCTCTTGGCGAACACGCTGCCAGACCGGGTCCATCGAGGAGAGCTTTGCCTTGATTTCTGCCATGATCCGTCTCCACTTTCCGAAACGCCGCGGCACTTTGTCGGGCGTTTTTGCCCCTGTATGTCGGGCGCTATCCGCAATGCCAGAGCGTCACGAGAACATCTTCCGGCCATCGGCGCAAGTCCAAGTTGCGCCATGCCCTGAT
>JAYSWK010000032.1:0-2483 GCA_043718085.1 Rhodobacterales bacterium | reverse complement strand
ATTTCAGGCTGTCGACGCCCATCCACGCGCGCATTTCTTCTTCGGTCATGGTGGCGGCAAGGAGTTTTGAGCGTTCTGGTGTGTCGACCCCGTAAAAGCAGGGCCATGCCGTGGGGGGCGAGGCAATGCGGAAATGCACCTCGGCGGCGCCGGCTTCGAGGATCATGTCCTTGATCTTGCGGCTGGTGGTGCCGCGCACCACCGAATCGTCGACGAGGATCACCCGCTTGCCCTTGACCAGCGCCCGATTGACGTTCAGCTTCAGCCGCACGCCCATATTGCGGATGCTCTCGGTCGGCTCGATGAAGGTCCGGCCCATATACTGATTGCGGATGATCCCCATCGCATAGGGAATACCGCTTTCCTGGCTATAGCCGATGGCGGCAGGTGTGCCGCTGTCGGGTACCGGACAGACCAAATCGGCATCGACAGGTGCCTCGCGGGCAAGTTCTACGCCGATCTGGCGGCGGGTTTCATAGACGGAACGGCCGCCAAGAATCGAATCGGGACGCGAGAAATAGACATGTTCGAAGATGCAGAACCGGCCCTTGGCGTGCCCAAAGGGGCGCGAACTTTCGATCTGGCCTTGTGAAATGACCACCATCTCGCCCGGCTCAATCTCACGCACGAATGCAGCGCCGATAATGTCCAGCGCGCAGGTTTCCGACGACAGGACGTAGCCTTCCTCGCCAATGCGGCCCAGAACCAGAGGGCGCACACCCAGTGGATCGCGCACGCCGATCAGTTTGGAGCGGGTCATGGCGATGATCGAAAATGCGCCTTCGACGGCACGCAACGCATCCTTGATCCGCTCGGACAGGGTTTTCTGGATCGAGCGGGCCATCAGATGGATAATGCATTCGCTGTCGGACGAGGACTGGAAGATCGAGCCGCGCTCGATCAGGTCGCGGCGCAGGCTGGCGGCATTGGTCAGGTTGCCGTTATGGGCAATGGCGCAGCCGCCCATCGAAAACTCGCCAAAGAACGGCTGCACGTCACGGATCGCGGTATGGCCTTTCGATCCGGCGGTGGAATAGCGCACATGGCCAATGGCGAGACTGCCGGGCAGGGTATCCATCAGCACCGGGTCAGTGAAGTTGTCACGCACATAGCCAAAGCGACGGGCCGAGTTGAAGCCTTCGTCGGGATGATAGGACACGATCCCCCCGGCTTCCTGACCACGGTGCTGAAGGGCATGCAGGCCAAGCGCCACGAAGTTCGACGCATCGGTCGCACCGATCACGCCAAAGACGCCACACTCCTCTTTCAGCTTATCGTCGTCGAATGGGTGCGAAAGGAAGGGGCGCATCAGCCTGGCTCTCCGAATCCGGGGGCGTTAGGTGAGCTTCCTTTAGTCCCTTGCTTGGCAACTGTCACGCCCGCGTCGCATATTTCTGCATGTGCAGCGTCAGCAGCGGGCGCGTGCCGAGAAAATCAGGGCGACACGGTTTTCGCGCCGGTGGTGTTTTGGGCGGGTGCGAGCTCGGGCGCAGTTCCGGTTCCGGTCGCCGGGGCCGTCGTTGGGGTGCCGCAATTTCCAACCAACTCAGTATACCGCGCCGCGATCCAGCCGGGTGCATCCTTGGGCATGCGTTCGCTCAGCTTCGCCTCGACCGATGAAAAGACGATTGCTGAGCGCGAGTTATCGACCACCGGGAATGCCCCTGCCGAAGCCACACGGTTGTAGACGACGAATGCTACCGCAATCAGCAAGACGCCCCGCGCCACGCCGAACAAAAAGCCAAGGCCCTGATCTACCCCACCCAATGCCGAGCGTTGGATGGCCGAGGCAAAAAGGGGTGTGATGATCGACACGATAATCAATGATCCGGCAAAAACCGCGGCAAAGGCGGCGATGATCGACAGCTCACAGCTGTCCCCCAGAAATTTGTCCAAAACCGGGATCTGCTTGATCAGGGGTTCGGCCTTGCTGGCGAACATGAACGCAAGGCCAGCGGCGGCGACCCAGCCGAGGATCGCGAAAATCTCGCGGACAAAACCGCGGCTATAGGCCAGAATCGCTGACATCAGCACGATGACCGCTGCTCCTGCGTCGACGATGGTAAAACCTTCCATGTTCTCGCTCCTTGCGATCAACCTGCCGCGAACAATTCACCAACAAAGGTCACAAGATCGGGCATCTTGCGCAGCCTCATTCCGTCTGTCGTCTCGGCTTTGGTCCGATCCGGGGCGACTGCTTGTGAGAAACCAAGTTTTTGCGCCTCTTTCAACCTGTTTTCGGTCTGGCTGACCGGGCGCAACGCGCCGGACAGGCTGATTTCGCCAAAAAACACCATATCGGGTGGTAAGGCCACGTCCTCGCGGGCCGACAAAAGGGCCGCAGCGACAGCAAGATCGGCGGCGGGTTCGGAAACCCGCATGCCGCCAGCGACGTTCAAAAACACATCAAGGCCGGTGAAAGGGATGCCGCAGCGCGCCTCCAGAACCGCAAGGATGGTCGAAAGCCGCCCCGAATCAAGCCC
>JAYSWK010000310.1:0-4354 GCA_043718085.1 Rhodobacterales bacterium | reverse complement strand
AGGTGCCGGTCTTGACCAGCGAATTCCACAAGGCATGCAGGAAAGCCGATCCCAGGACGGCAAACAGGACGAAAACGCTCAAAGCCAGCCCCCGGTTGATATGGGAGCGTTACAAGTGCTGCGCGACGGCAGCAAGGGTCAGATCAACAGCGAAGCGGCGCCTTCGTGCTTCAAGAGCCAGACTTTGGTTTCGACCCCACCTTTGGCCGAAAAACCGCCCAGGCCATGCGCGCCCAGGATACGGTGGCAAGGGATGATGATGGGGATGGGGTTTAGTCCGCAGGCCTGACCGATGGCCTGGGCCGGGGCATGCAGGGCGCGGGCCAGATCACCATAGGTCCGCGTCTCGCCCAAGGGAATGGCGGCCATGGCGCGGCGGACCTGTTCGTTCAGGCCGGTGCCCCATTGCAGCGGCAAATCGAACCGGGTCAGGCGGCGGTCGAAATAGGCCTGAAGCTGGTGCAGGGCCTCGGTCAGAAGCGGCGAGCCGTCGCCGGGATCGTCGCGCCAATTCAGCGCCGTGATCAGGCCCGCGTCCTCGCGCAGGGTCAGGGGGCCAAGCGGGCCATGCAGCGTGGCCGCATTCATGTGGCACCTGCCAGTGGGCGGAAGGCCTCGCGCACGGTATCGGCCAGACCCTCGATGGCGGCGGACGACCCGCGCGGGTTGCGGCGCAGGATCACCCTGGCGTGGTCGATCACCGGAAAGCCGTCGGCCAGGGTCAATTCGCGGCAGTCTTGCGGGATGGTGCTGCGCGACAGCGGCGAGACGGCCAGGCCCGCCCGCACCGCAATGCGCAAGCTGGCCGAAGTGTCGCATTCAAAGGCGGCGCGCCAGCGGATCCCCTGCTGATCCAGCGAGCGGATCGCAAAATCGCGGCACCAGTCCGAGCGGAAGTAAATGCCGATGGGAACCGGGATCTGCCGATGCTGGTCGTGCTGCAACGAGGTCACCCACACGGTCGGATCGACCCCCAGCACCTCTTCGCCCGAGGTGTTGGACGGGTCATAGGTCACCGCCAGGTCGATCTGGTCGGCATCCAGCGCCAGGTTCTGCGGCACCGAGAAATCGCAGCGCACCGTCACCTCGACCGCCGGGTGGCGTTCGGAAAAGGCGGCCAGGGCACGGGGCAGGATGGTTCCGGCATATTCGTCGGGAATGCCGATGCGCACCGGCCCGTCCAGGGGCTTTTCCCGCAAGGCCAGCGCCGCCTCGTCAAGCAGGCCGGTGATGCGGCGGGCATAGGGCATCAATTGTTCGCCCCTGGGCGTCAGCGTCACCCCGCGCGGCTGGCGCAAGAACAGGGGCTGGCCCAGACTTTCCTCGAGCCGGCGCAACTGCATCGACACGGCCGATTGTGTGCGGCCGATCCGGTCGGCCGCCAGCGTGACCGAGCCGGTTTCAGCGACAGCCAGAAAGCTGCGCATCAGGTCACTATCGAGGGGGATCGCCATTTGACATCAATCCTGTGAATGTCAGTCATAATTACTATTCGTTTGTCTTATGTCAACCCGTGTGGGAAAAGCGGACATCACTTATGGAGGCTACCATGTTCAAGACCCTGATCCACACCATCCGCCAGCGCATCGCTTTGATCCAGTCGCTGGATCACCTGATCCGTACCGCCGATGATCGGCTCTTGAACGATATCGGCCTGACCCGCCATGACGTGCGGGTGATCCGTCAGGAAGTGCCCGGCCTTCTGGCCATGCGTTCGGCAGCACCGGGCTCGGTTCGGCTGATCGCCGCCTGAGGCAAAGGCTTTCGGACGAAATTCAAAGGCCCCGCCAGGTAACTGGCGGGGCCTTTTGGGTCAGCCAAGTGCCGCATTGCAGCGCACACAGGTGCCCGGATGAAGATGCGTGCCGACATCGGGCAGCACCTTCCAGCAGCGCTGGCACTTTTGCCCTTCGGCCATCTCGAAGACCACGCCGATACCGGGCACTTCCGGCAAGCGGAACGCCTCGGACGGCGCGTCATCATCGGTCACCTGAATGGCCGAGGTGATGCACAGATCCGCAAAATCCACCGATTTCAGCGCGGCCAGAATGGCGGTATCCGCGACATGGACCACCGGGGCCGCTTCCAGCGAGGCACCGATGACTTTGGCGGTGCGCTGGATTTCCAAAGCGCCGGTCACGACGCGGCGGGCAGTGCGGATGCCGTCCCATTTGGCGGCAAGGGCGTGGTTCAGCCACGCGGCCGGGGTTTCGGGCATGTCCTGCAAATGGACCGAGCTTTCCGCGCCAGGGAAGCGGCAAAGCCAGACCTCTTCCATGGTAAAGACCAGAACCGGGGCCAGCCAGGTGGTCAGGCGGTGGAACAGGATATCCAGCACGGTGCGGGCGGCGCGCCGGGTCGTCGCGGTCGGCGCATCGCAATACAGCGCGTCCTTGCGGATGTCGAAATAGACCGCGGACAGTTCTGTGGTGGCAAAGGTGAAAAGCTTCTGGAACACGCCCTGGAAGTCATAGCGCGCATAGCCTTCGCGCACCTCGCCATCCAGTTCGGCCAGACGGTGCAGCACCCATTGCTCAAGCTCCGGCATGTCGCGCGGTGCTACCTTTTCGGCATCCGAGAAATCTTTCAGGTTGCCCAGAAGGAAGCGCATGGTGTTGCGCAGGCGGCGGTAGCTGTCGGCGGTGCCTTTGAGGATTTCGCGGCCGATGCGCTGGTCGACGGTGAAATCGGCCTGAGCGACCCACAGGCGCAGGATGTCAGCGCCGTATTCGTCGATCACGGTTTGCGGTGCCACGATGTTGCCCAGCGACTTGGACATCTTCATGCCCTTTTCGTCCAGGGTAAAGCCATGGGTCAGAACGCCACGGTAAGGGGCCCGCCCCTTGGTGCCACAGGCCTGCAGCATCGAAGAATGGAACCAGCCGCGGTGCTGGTCGGTGCCCTCAAGGTAAAGGTCGGCGATCCCGTCGGTTGACCCGTCTGCCCGGTCGCGCAGTACGAAGGCATGGGTCGAACCTGAGTCAAACCAGACATCCAGCACATCATCGACCTTGTCATAATCGGACGGGTTGACGACGCCTTGCAGCATGCGTTCCTTGAATCCTTGAATAAACCAGACATCCGCACTTTCGGCCTCGAACGCGGCCTTGATGCGGGCGTTGACCTCGGCGTTGCGCAGCAGGAAGTCGGGATCGGTGGGTTTGGCGCCCTTTTTGGTGAAAGCGGTCAGGGGGACGCCCCAGGCACGCTGGCGGCTGAGGACCCAATCGGGCCGCGCCTCGATCATCGAATGCAGGCGGTTGCGCCCGGTGATGGGGGTCCAGGTCACCAGTTGGTTGATCGAATTCAAGGCCCGCGTGCGGATCGTTTCGCCATAGGTGCCCATGCCGTCATCCAGCACCTTGTCGATGGCGACGAACCATTGCGGGGTGTTGCGATAGATCAGCGGGGCTTTGGAGCGCCACGAGTGGGGGTAGGAGTGCTTGACCTTTCCCTTGGCGAACAGGGTGCCGGTGTAGGCGAGTTGCTTGATGACCGACACGTTGGCGGGGCCTTCCTTGCCCTCGGGCGTGATGATGGCCTGACCGCCGAACAGGGGGAGGTTGGCGCGATAGGTGCCGTCGGGTTCGACGTTATAGGTCATGGGCAGGTTGAAGCGCAGGCCCATCTGATAGTCGTCGTCGCCGTGGCTGGGGGCAGTGTGGACAAAACCAGTGCCCGCGTCGTCGGTGACATGATCGCCAGGGAGCATGGGGACGGGGTAGTCCCATTCGCCATTGCCGCCTTCGATGCCGTGGAAGGGGTGATTGCAGCTCATCGGAACATACCTTGCGGTATGGTCGGGAGCTACGTCGGCCGGGAAAACAACAGGCAAAAGCAGCTCATAGGCTACAACTTTTGCTGCTTTCATGGCATCCTCGGCGCGTGCTGTCGCCAAGATCACCTTTTCACCCACATGGGATGAAGCGTTCTCGGCAACCTCATTCACCTGATACAAACCATACTGCATCGCCGGGTTGTAGGAAATTGCCCGATTTTGCGGGATTGTCCAAGGTGTCGTCGTCCAGATGACAACGGACGCCCCAGTTACCATTTCGTTGAGTGCTAGTCGTTCTTCTTCTGTTTCGAAGTCGCGGGAAGGACGTGCTTCAACAACCACCGGAAACCGCACCCAGACCGTATGGCTGGTCAGGTCGTGATATTCCACCTCGGCTTCGGCAAGGGCGGTCTTTTCCACGGGCGACCACATCACCGGTTTGGAGCCCTGATACAAACTTCCGTTCATCAGGAATTTCATGAACTCATCCGCGATGACGGCCTCTGCGTGGTAGTTCATCGTCAGATAGGGGTCGGCCCAGTTGCCGGTGACGCCCAGACGCTTGAATTCGGCGCG
>JAYSWK010000309.1:0-1712 GCA_043718085.1 Rhodobacterales bacterium | reverse complement strand
CCGCCCCCACCCGGCAATCGCCCGCGCGCTGGACGCAGGCATCCCCGTGGACAACGACATCGGCCTGTTCTTCCGTTCTTTCGCGACCGAGGCCTGGGACCAGTTCGACCGCACCCCGCGCGTGATCTGCGTGACCGGGTCGAACGGCAAATCCACCACCACCGCGCTGATCCATCATATCCTTGACGCCAGTGGCCGTCCCACCCAGATGGCAGGCAACATCGGGCGCGGCGTGCTGGACCTGGAACCGGCCAGCGACGGCGAGGTGATCGTGCTGGAACTGTCCAGCTACCAGACCGACCTGGCCCGCGCCCTGACCCCCGATGTCGCGGTCTTCACCAACCTGTCGCCCGACCATCTGGACCGCCACAACGGCATGGGCGGCTATTTCGCCGCCAAGGCGCGGCTGTTCGCGCAAGGCGGCCCGGACCGCGCCGTCATCGGCGTGGACGAGGTCGAGGGGCGGTTTCTGGCGGGCCAGATGGCGCAGGGGCCGCAGGACGACCGGGTGATCCGGGTGTCGTCGGGGCAAAAGCTGGAGGGATTCGGCTGGTCGGTCTTTGCCCGCAAGGGGTTCCTGGCCGAGTGGCGCAAGGGCAAGCAGGTGGCCTCGATCGATCTGCGCGAGGTTGGCGGCTTGCCCGGCGCGCACAACCACCAGAACGCCTGTGCGGCCTATGCCGCCACGCGGGCCATGGGCATCGCACCAAAGGCCATCGAAGAGGCGTTCCACAGTTTCGCAGGCCTGCCCCACCGCAGCCAGTTGATCGCCGAACGCGCGGGCGTGCGGTTCGTCAACGACAGCAAGGCCACCAATGTGGACAGCGCAGCCAAGGCCCTGCAGGCCTTCCCCCGCATCCGCTGGATCGCGGGGGGCATGGGCCAGGACGGCGGCATCACCGCCCTGTCACCGCATCTGGGATCGGTCATCAAGGCCTAGCTCATCGGCCATTCCGCCCGCGACTTTGCCCTGCAATTGGGCAACACCCCCCACGACATCTGTGAAACCATGGCCCGCGCCGTCTCCGTAGCGGCATCCGAGGCGCAGCCGGGCGAGGTCGTGCTGCTGGCGCCGGCGGCGGCCAGCTTTGACCAATACCCGAACTTCGAGAAACGCGGAGAGGACTTTGTCAACCTGGTCAGAGCGCTTGGCTGAGCATTTGATCGCGCGCAGTGTCGGGGGCGATCCACTCCGCGCCGTCTGGCCGCGGTCCCGAGAGTGGGCGGGTAGCCCGGGCAGGCTGATCCCACGTTTTGAAGGGCTTTGCTTTGTTGGGAGGCTCTGTTGCACAAATCAGCCGGAGGTCGAGCTTCCCCTTCTGTTGAACAGACTCATCCCACGCGTTGAGTTTGCGGCGCTCCGAGGGCCGTGAAGCGGTTCAGGATTGCTGCCCTGATCTGGAGCTCGGCCACCTGCCTGTCAAAGTCGCGTGACATGACACGCTCGCCGAGCAGCTTGAAGCATCGCATTTTAGTCTCGACCAGGCTTCGTCGGTGATATCCGCTCCAGCGCTTCCAGATCGTGCGACCAAGGCGGCGAGTGGCACGGACGGTGTCGTTCCTGGCCTGAGCGCCGGGCGTGCTCTCCATCCACGGGCGCGCGTTCTTGCGCGCGGGGATGACGGCGCAGGCGTTGCGTGCCGCGATGGCAGCGTGACAGGCGCGGGTGTCATAAGCACCGTCGGCGCTGACCTTGCCGATGGGTTGGTGCA
>JAYSWK010000308.1:0-1715 GCA_043718085.1 Rhodobacterales bacterium | reverse complement strand
CCGGCAATTTCCCGGCGCGCACCGTCCATGGTGACGACAACCTCGGCATTGCGGATCAGGATTTCATTGGTCATGGCTTTCCCTTTTCACCCCCTTCGGTGAACGGGAAAGCCGCGCGACAGAAGGGGCAAGGACTCGCGCAGTGCCTGAATAGCAAAACCGGCCAGAATGGCCAAGCCCATTCACCTGCCTCGGATGGGCGTATCTCAGCCGTTCAGCAGCGCCAGCGCCTCGGCATGTATGGCCTTGTTGGCAGCCGCCAGCACCTGACCGCCCTGATGACAGGGCCGCCCCTGCCAATCCGTCACCACGCCGCCCGACGCTTCGATCACGGCAATCGGCGCTTGCACATCATAGGCCTTCAATCCGGCCTCGATCACAAGGTCGATCTGCCCTGCCGCAATCAGGGCATAGGCATAGCAATCCATTCCATAGCGCACGAGCCGCGCCTGCGGGGCGACCCGTCGGAACGCCGCTCCCTCTTGCGCCGTGCCCACTTCCGGGAATGTCGTGAACAGGATCGCCTCGGAAAGCGGCCTTGCGCTGCGCGCCTTCAGCACCCGCTGGCCCATGGGCCCGGTCACCATGGCCCGCCCGAACCCGCCTTCAAAACGTTCCTTGATATAGGGTTGGTCGATCAATCCATAAATCGGCCCGGTCTCATCCGCGACCGAGATCAACACACCCCATGTCGGCGTCCCCGACAGATAGCCCCGTGTGCCGTCAATCGGGTCCAGCACCCAGGTCAGGCCAGACTTGCCCTGAACCGGGCCAAATTCCTCACCCAGAATTCCGTCATCCGGCCGCCTGCGGGCCAGAATGGCGCGCATCCGCTCCTCGGACAACCGGTCGGCGACCGTAACCGGATCGAAATGCCGGGTTTCCTTGTTGTCCGCCGTCAGCCCGTCGGCGCGAAAGTGCAAAAGCGTTGCCTCGCGCGCCGCATCCGCCAATTCCGCGGCCGTGGCGGCAATTTCCGCCACCAGGCCCGCATTCATATTTGCCATATCCGCCCCCGCTGTGCCGCCTTGGGGCTAACCCCAAGCGGCGGGCGGGTCAAGCGGTCAGGATCAGGCCGCTTCGCTTAGCACACGGGCCAGGTCGAACAACCGGCGGCGCTGCGCCTCGGGAATGGCATAGTATGACCGGACAAGTTCCATCGCTTCCTTGTCTGCCATCATGTCGCTGCCCGTGGCGGCCATCACGCCATTCGACAGGCCTTCGAAAAAGAAGCTGATCGTCACGCCCAGCGTCTCGGCAATATCCCACAGCCGCGAGGCCGAAACCCGGTTCATGCCGGTTTCATATTTCTGGATTTGCTGGAATTTGATGCCGACTTTGTCCGCAAGCTGTTGTTGGGTCATCCCGACCATCCAACGGCGATGCCTGATCCGTTTGCCAACATGCGCATCGACCGGGTGTTTCATTCTAGCCTCCATTACCACACATCCACATTGCTATCATATAAGCAAGAATCGTGCCAATCCTGCGGCCCGATGAAACTTTGCGCGAAAAAAAATTTGCCCTGGGGAAAACCTATCCATTTAGACAGTGCGAATTATACAGATGCGCAAGAATTCAACGCAGACCTGTCTAAATCGCCGTGCAGCAGTTTTCGGGCAATTTACTCTCCTTAAGATGGTTTGCCATTTTGCATTGCATTTTGCAAAACTCAGGTTCGAATTTCTTTGCATTTTGCACTAAATCGCCCATCC
>JAYSWK010000307.1:0-10999 GCA_043718085.1 Rhodobacterales bacterium | reverse complement strand
ATCCTAAGATCGGGCCGCGTCCGGGCCAGATGCAGGCCAAGAAACCCCACGGCACTGCCAATTTCCAGCACGGTCGCTGCCGGACGAAGGACAAAGGGCAGACGCCGCGCCAGCCCGCGTTCGAACTTGCCGGCCTGGATCAGGCTCAGCGCCTGTGGCGGAAAGATGCGAAAATCGGCGGGCAGCTTCAGCCCGTGGTTTTCAACCCAGTTGCCCGCGAATTCGGCCTGCACATCCGGCGCGCCCGGCACATAGGACCCCATCGGCACCGCCTCGGCCACAGGCGTCGCCCCCCCGGCCTTGCGCGCCTCCCTGGATTTCAAGGCGCGCCGCTTTTCCACCTCGGTCATCAGCGCCGCGATCTTTTCCTTGTCGCGCGCCTGGGGCGGCTTGGCCACGATCTGGCTGATCGGCACCTGACTTGCCGCCGCCAGCCCTGCCACCAGGTCGCGGTAATCCTCGGTCGCCCGGATCTCGGCCAGCAGGCTTTCGGCCCGCGCCAATGCCGCGAAATGCAGCCGGTTCAGAACCGGATCCTTCAGCAGTTCTGCAATGATTTCGCCCCGCCGCGCGCTATAGCGCAGCATCGTGTCGTCACGCACCTCGTTGCGGTCCTGCAAGGACCAATAGTCGGAATTATACTTGTCTTTCTTGTTGTTGACATTGCCGCGCAGCTTGCGGATCGCATAGCTGTCAACCGATTTCACCGCGTAATGGTTCAGTTGCACCCAGTCAAATCCCACCGTCCGGGTGATGGACCGCCAGCCGCGAAACTTGAAATAATCCTCCATCACCCGGCCCGATCCGTTCAGCCATTTCACCCGGTCGGGAAACTCGGTCTTGATGTGGCGCGTCTTCATCTTGGGGCGGTGGATGCCCAGTTTCCAATGGTCGGCGTCAAAGGTGAACAGCGTCTTGACCCCCCAGCCCTTGTTCCATGTGACCGGCGCCGCCATCAGATATTGCTCGGTCACCGGGGCGCGGCTCCATTCCACCACGCCTCCCGAGCCAAAGATGCGCCAGGTCACCACGATGCCATTGGCATCCTGCGCGCGGGCCGCTGCGATCAGCCCGTCCAGCGTGCCATCGCCATGGCGGATCGACAGGAATTCATCGGCGTCAAAGACCATGACCCAGTCAGAGTTTTGCACCACCGGTTCGTCCTGGCCATGGTTCAAGGCGCTGGGTTGTGGGCGGATGCCGTCGGGAATGGCGTTGCGGCGATGATGCGCCAGCCCCAAAGCCTCAAGCCGGATCAGCATGTCGTCCGTGCCATCCGAACAATCGTTCGTATAGACCACCAGATCGGTAAACCCGACCGCCAGATGATGCGCCACCCATTCGATCACAAAGGGCCCCTCGTCCTTCATCATCGATACGGCCGTCACCTGACCGTGGGGCGAGGCATGGGCCTTCAACGCAAAATCGACACTGCCCCACAGATCCGACGCGCCCTTGGGACGCCCGTCGACAAAAGGCGCGGCGCGCATCTTCCCCTGCCCGACCTTGGTCAGCCCCGGCCGCGCAGAACCCGCCAGCCGCGCCACTGTCTTGCCTTTAGCCTCCTTGGCCATCTTCCCGCCTGTTCGTTCTGTCCGCGCCATCTTATGACCGCAGGGGAATCCCCGGCAAGCCATGGCGGATGTCACCGCCAAAAGTGTTGCCCTCCGGTCTATTGTTTCAAAATTATCTACAATTCCTGACCTGCACTGCGGTGACATCCCCCGCCCCACCCGTCATATTGCCCAAAAGCCCGAGGATGTCATGTCGCCGCGTCTGACTGTGTTCTTCATCGTCGAACCCCCCGACTATCAGGTCATGGCCTGCTATCTTGCCGCCTCTTTGCGCGAACAATTCGGCCAAAGCGTGGCGCTGGTCGGCTATTGCCCCGCGCATCGCCTGGCCTCTGTCCACCCAGAGGTCATCCGCGTGCTGGGCCTGTTGGGTTGCCAGGTCCGCCCCTTTCAAGCCGAGGGTCGCTTTGACCCGACCTATCCGCATGGCAACAAGATCCTGGCCACGATGGAGCCGCGCGACACCGAATTTTCCTGCTTCATGGACAGTGACATCCTGTGCCTGCGCCCCAATAACGTGGCCAATATCGTGGCCCCGGGCATGGTTTCGCTGACGCCGGCCGCCTGGATGGGCTGGGGCGATCAGGACATGTGGGGCCGCATCTATGACATCGTCGGCCTGCCATTGCCGCAAGACCGCATCCGCCTGATGAAACAGAAAAGGGGCGCGGGCAAAGTGCCCTATTTCTCGTCGGGCCTTTTCTCGTTTCCCGAACAATATCGCACGACAGACGGCAAAAGCTTTCCCCAGGTCTGGTATGAAGTGGCCCAGGCCGTCGATGCCGATCCCGATATCCCGCAAAAGCGGCCCTATCTGGATCAGATGACCCTGCCCCTGGCCATTCAGAAGACGGGGCTTGGCTGGAACATCCTGCCCGACACCCAGCATTTCATCCTGGGCGGCCGGTCGCGCGGCAAACCCCTGCCCGCGGACCGCGACATCTTTACCGTCCATTACCGCAGGTGGCCGGTGCTGAAAGAGGCGGGGCTTTCGGGCCAGGCCAAGACGCTTTTGGAAAAACATGCCGGGATCAAGAAGATGATTTTCGTCATGCAGGATGATCCCAATGCCCTGGAAAACGCCCGCGACCTGCGGCGCGCCAAAAAGGCCGAGCGTTTGGCCAAGAAGAATGTCGCCGATGCGCCGAACTTGACCAAAACCAGCGGTTGATTTCGCCCGCTCCATGCCCATCTTGGCACCAGGGCTGGATGGGTTTTCATGGAAACAAACCGCATCGGGAAACGCGTTCAAGCGTATGCCAGAGGCAGCGTTTTCGGGTTCCATGCAAACCCATCCCGCTTTGACCGCGAAAAGGATGCCCGATGAATGCCGCCTCCCTGCTCGAGGAAATTCGCTTTGGCTACGGCCATCGGCACGGTGCCGGTCTTGCGGCCGACGGGCTGGATGCCGACCGGGTTCTGGCCCAGTTGACCGCCAGGGATCCTGCCGGTGCCGCCTGGGATCGCCCCGGCATGGCCAACCGCTTTGCCCTGATCGACCAGTACAACCGCCAGAAACAGACCGAGGCCGGCGTGTCGCCCGATGTGGCCGAGGCGTTGAAACAGACCGTTCTGGACGACGCTGCCACCTTTGCCCTGCGCCCGGCCTTTGCCGAAGCGGGATTTGTCGAAAGGCTGGTCAATCTCTGGGCCAACCGGATCACGATCTCCAATGCCTCGGGCGGGGTGGTGCGCTATGTCCAAAGCTTTCGCGACGAGGCCATTCGCCCCCATGTCGCCGCCCGCTATGGCGATATGCTGCGCGCCACCCTGTGGCATCCGGGAATGCAGATCTATCTGACCCAGGCGAATTCCTTTGGCCCGAACTCACCCGCCGGCAAGAAAAGGGGCCGCGGCCTGAACGAGAATCTGGCGCGCGAATTCCTGGAACTGCACACGATGCGGGACGGCTACAGCCAAACCGATGTGACCGAACTGGCCAGGCTCCTGGCCGGTATGGCCTCGGATGAAAGGGGTCAGCGGGTCGATGCGCGCCGGGTCGAGCCGGGCCGCAAGCATATTCTTGGCCAGGACTTCGACGACAGCGACCCCGCGTCCGAGATCAATCGACTTGTCGATCATGTGGCGCGGCGCCCCGAAACGGCGCGCAATGTCGGCTTTACCCTGGCGCGCCATTTTATCGCGGATGACCCGCCCGTGGATCTGGTTCAGGCGCTTGCCACGACCTACCTTGACCATGACACCGCCCTGCCGCCGGTTTACCGTGTCCTGCTGCACCATCCCGCCGCGCGCAGCCCCGCGCGTGAAAAGCTGCGCAGCCCGCAGGAATATGTCGCCGCGTCCCTGCGCCTTTTGGGCCTGACCGAACCCGCAGCGGCCCCCGTCATCGCAAAACTGGCGCGCAAGATCCCCGGTGCCCTGGCCGCCATGGGGCAGCCGCCCTTTCGGGCTTTGCGCCCCGACGGCTGGCCCGAGGTTTCCGAAGGGTGGCTGACCCCGCCCATGATGGCCGCGCGGCTGGACTGGGCGGTTGACCTGGCCCGCCGGGCCGGCGACCGGATCGACCCGGTTGACATGGCGCAGGCTGCTCTGGGCGTCTATGCCAGCCCCTTGATCTTGCAGGCCGTGGGCCGCGCCGAACAAAGATGGGAGGGTCTGGCCGTGCTGCTGGGTTCGCCCGAATTCAGCCGGAGATGACCATGCCCCAAAGCCTTCTTCTCTCGCGGCGCGCGTTTCTGATCGGTTGCTCGGTCGCGGCCAGCCCGCTTTTGACGCCCGTGACCTTTGCGGCGGCCCCGGGCGAGAACCGGTTGGTCATTGTGGTTTTGCGCGGGGCGATGGACGGGCTGGATGTCCTGCGCCCGCTGGGCGATCCCGACTATCTGGCTTTGCGCCCCTCGCTGGCGGTGGATGCAGCCTTGTCGCTGGATCTGGATGGGTTCTTTGCCCTGCATCCTGCGGCCAAACCCCTGATGCCGCTTTGGCAGGCGGGCGAGCTTGGCTTTGCCCATGCCGTGGCCACGCCCTACCGACAGGGCCGCAGCCATTTCATCGGTCAGGACGCATTGGAAAACGGCACCGGCGGCGCGGATGGCAAGCTGACTGCCGCCCATGACGGCTGGCTGAACCGCGCGCTGTCGGTCATGCCGGGGGCCCGTGCCGATACCGCCGTTTCCGTCGGCCAGCAACGCCTGCTGATCCTGGAAGGCGACAACGACACGCAACACTATTTCCCGGTCGAGGAAAGCACCCTGTCCTCGCAAGGCCAGGCCCTTTTGGCCCAGGTCAACGCCGCGGATCCCCTTTTTGCCAAACCCTTTGCCGAAGCCCAGGCCCTTGCCCTGTCCAACATGGGCGAGGCTGTGCCCAGGGGCGGGGTCGATCATACCCAACTTGGCACCTATGTGGCCGAGCAGTTGCTGGGCCCATCCCGCATCGCCAGCCTGTCCCTGGGCGGCTGGGACACCCATCACAATCAGGCGCGGGCGATGGCCGAACAGCTGACCGCCTTGTCCGACATGCTTCTGGCGATGAAATCTGGCCTTGCGGGCCATTGGGGAACCACCCTGGTTCTGGCCATGACCGAATTCGGCCGCACCGCCCGCGAGAACGGCACCCTTGGCACCGATCACGGCACGGGCGGGGCGATGTTTGCCGCCGGAGGTGCCCTGAAAGGCGGGCGCGTTCTGGGCGACTGGCCGGGCCTTGGGGACACTGCCCTTCTGGCCGAACGTGACCTGATGCCAACCCGCGATCTGCGCACCATTGCCGGTCACGCGCTGCGCGGGCTCTTTGGCGTCGAAGCTGCCGCGATCGAGCGGGTCGTCTTTCCCGGGCTCGATTTGGGCTCAGATCCGGGGCTTTTGCTTTAGGGATAGGCGGGTTTCGGCAGAAAATCCCGAATTCGGCCGCAAAAAGGAAGCTGTCCCTTGGGAACTTCCAACATTCGTTTATTATCGCGTCATGGCACGCCCCCGCACGATTCCTGACAACGCCATCTTTGCCGCCATCCTGCGCCTGATCGCAGAAGGCGGTGAAAAAGCGGTGTCCTTTTCTTCGGTGGCCCAGGCGACGGGCCTGTCGGCACCGTCCCTGGTTCAGCGTTATGGCGCCCTGCCCCAAATGATCCACAAGGCGCTGGTCGGCGAATGGGACCGCATCGATGTCGTCACCACCACGGCAATCGCGGACATGGCAACCTCCACCAAGGGGCCGCAGGCCCTGCTCAAGGCGCTGTCGCCGACCCCCGGACCTGCCGTTCTGGCCGCCACATTGCGCGATGCAAAACTGCGCGACCGCGCCTCAAGGTGGCAGCGCCGGGTTGAAACCGCCCTGGCCGCGCATAGTGGGGATGCCGAAGGCGCCGCCCTGCTTTTTGCCGCTTGGCAAGGTCAGGCGATCTGGGAAGGGATCGGCGGCAAAAGCTTCAAGCTGAAAGACGCGCTCAAACGTCTGGGGTGATTACCGCCCGCTGATATAGGTCTTCCAGATCCACAACAGCAAAAGCGCCCCGGCCACCGCGCCGACAAAGCCCGCCATCCATCCGGTGATCTCCAGCAGAAAGCGGATCAGCACCCCGCCGATCACCGCCCCTCCCACGCCAATGGCGATGGTGGTGGGGATATTGGTCTCCATCTTCATCAAGCGCGTTGCCAGAAACCCGGCCGCAGCACCGACGATGATCAAAAGAACGAAATTCATGGCCCCTCCCGCGGATGTCCTGCGTTCGATATGGGGATGACGCAAGACCGCGACAATGCCCTACCTCCCCGTCAACTCCGCGGTGATCCTGACCGGACCCACGGCACCTTTCAACTTGGCGCGGTAGATCACCACGCCCTCGACGACCCGCATCACATAGGTGCGGGTTTCGGTGAACGGGATCGCCTCGACCCAGTCCACCACATCCACCGCCTCGCTGCGCGGATCGCCATTGGCGGCGATCCATTCGCGCGGGCGGCGCGGCCCGGCGTTGTAGCCAGAAGCGACCAGCGCGACCGATGGGCCAAATTCGTCCACCAGCGATTTCAGATATTCGGCCCCGACCTTGATGTTGAAACCCGGATCCGCCGTCAGCTTCCCGACCGAGAACGGCAGTCCCAACTCGCCCGCCATCCTTTCGGCCGTTTCCGGCAAAAGCTGCATCAACCCCAGGGCACCCGCCTTGCTGCGCGCCTTGGGATCAAATTCGCTTTCCCGCCGTGCGATCGACAGCGCCAGCGCCCGGCTGACCGCCAACCCATCGGGCAACCAACCCGGCACAGGGAAATAGGGCCGGGCCAAGACCAGATCCCGGTCAATCGCCGCCTTGGCGATCAGCACCGCCGTGCGATACTGCCCGGCCTGCATGGCATAGTCGGCCAAAAGCGCGAACTCCTTGTCGCTCAGGCTTTCGCCCAGATGCAACATGAACCGGGCGGACAGAACATATTGATCCGCCTTGTAAAGCTGCCGCGCCGCCTCGAAGACCGAAGATTTGGCAAACCCCGCCGCTTTCCAATCCCCCTTGGGCCGAACGTCGGAAATCACCGCCGGGTCCAGGCTCAACCCCAACCGTTCCGCCGCCAACAATCCGTAATAGGACGTCTGATGGGCCGCCGCCCTGGCATAAGCCACCTTGGCCCCCGCCTTGTCCCCGCCCGCCGACAGCGCCCGCCCCGTCCAATACCAGGCCCGCGCCTGCGAAATGGGCGTGGCCGAACCTTCCTGCAAATGCTTGAAATGCGGCATGGCGCGGGCTGGGTCGTTCAGCTTGCGCAACGCGACGTAACCCGCCAGAAATTCCAGATCCGCGTAATCCGTCCCTTCGGTCAACTGATGCGAAGCGGCCACCTTGTAGGCCTTGCTCTCGGCGCCGTTGCGCATCAGCCACCGCGCCAGGCTCGCCCGCTTTTCGGCCCAAACCTCAGGGTCGCCCAGGGCGGCGGCACTGGTCGAACGGGCAATGATCAGGTCGGCGGCATCGGCGTAATTGTCCTGCCGCATCCGGTAGAGGAACCGCTCAAATGCCAGGCCTGCATCCTGCTGCAAGGCCTTGGGCACGGCCGCCACCAATGCCGTCACCCCATCCTTGTCGGCCCGCAGCGCCATGCGGGCGCGCGCCAAAGCCACCCAGTCCTTGCTGACCAGCGGCAGCATGCGCACAGCCTCATCCGCCCGGTCGCCCGCCCACAGGATACTGTCCAGCCGCACCTCGTGCACGACCTTCAACGCCGGGCCAAAGCGCGCCAGCATCTCGGCCTGCTCGTCCGGGGCGAATTTCAGCGCCGACCAGCCCCGCATCGCCTCGGCTTCCGCCTCAGCCTTGCGACCCTGCATCGCCAGTGCCCGCGCCAGGGCCAGCGATCCCGTGCCGCTGCGTGGCAAATCCGCCCCGAAATAGGCCACGACCCGCGCCGGATCGTCTGACCGGGCCACCGCGACCTCGCCCTTTTCCTTCAGATAGGGCAGGCCCGGCCAATCCGCCCGACGCTTCAGAAAGGCCTCGTAATCCCCCAGCAACCCTGCGGCGGCCCGCAAACGGCTCCATTCCACCACATCGGCCCCAAGTGGTCCGGCGGCCAGCGCCATGGCGCGCGCCCCTTCCCAATCCTGCTTGTCCACCAGCTTCATCGCTGCGTCCAATGCCGCGATCTGCTGCGCCTCCCCGGCGCGGACCATGCCCGGCAGGGCCGCAAAGGTCAGCACCAGGGCGCAGATCAGCGCCGTGAACAGCTGGGTTGGGCGAAGCGGGGAATTTGCATGTCTTGTCATGGGGCGAATCTGCCCTACCCGCCCGCGACCCACAACCCATAACGCCGTGATCGGCACAGCCCTGCCCACGCTTGGCAAATCCCCTGCATCCCGTTAGAAGCGCCAGCGAAGCCGGGCCACTCGGGACCGGCACAACTCAGGAGACGCTGCCATGATCAACGGGTCCATCCCCGCCCTGGTGACGCCGTTCAAGAACGGCGCTCTGGATCTGGTGGCACTGAAGAAACTTGTCGAATGGCAGATTGCCGAAGGCTCGACCGGCCTCGTGCCCGTGGGCACGACCGGCGAAAGCCCGACCCTGTCGCACGAGGAACACCGCCTCGTCGTGCAGGAAGTGGTCAAGATCGCCGCTGGCCGCGTGCCCGTCATCGCCGGCGCAGGGTCGAACAACACGGTCGAGGGCATCGACCTGATCCGTCATGCCGAAAAGGTCGGCGCCACAGCGGCCCTTGTGGTGACCCCCTATTACAACAAACCCACCCAGGCCGGGCTGATCGCCCATTACACCGCGCTGCATGACTGCTGCACCCTGCCCATCATCATCTACAACATCCCCGGCCGCTCGGTCGTCGACATGACGCCCGAGACGATGGGCACACTGGCCGCCCTGCCCCGCATCATCGGGGTCAAGGATGCGACGGGCAAGATCGAACGCGTCTCGATGCAGCGCGCCACCTGCGGCCCCGATTTCATCCAGCTTTCGGGCGAAGATGCCACCGCCCTTGGCTTCAACGCCCATGGCGGCACAGGCTGCATCTCGGTCACCGCCAACGTCGCCCCGCGCCTGTGTGCCGAATTTCAGGCCGCGACCCTGGCTGGCGACTATGCCCGCGCGCTGGAATATCAAGACCGCCTGATGCCCTTGCACGAGGCGATCTTCATCGAACCCGGTCTGGTCGGGGCCAAATACGGCCTGTCGCTTCTGGGCCTGTGCAGCGAAGAGGTCCGCTTGCCCCTCCTCAACCTGACCGACGGCACCAAGGCCCGCATCAAATCGGCCATGCAATTCGCCGGTCTGATCTGACCCGCCCATTGACCTTTTTCAAATACTCCCGCCGGAGGCAACCGCCGCCTCCACCAAAGACAGGTCTGTCGTCATGACCCCCAACCTGCGCGGCAGCCTTTTCATGGTCGCAGCAATGGGCGGCTTTGCGGTCGAGGACATGTTCCTCAAATCCGCCGCCCGCAGCCTGCCCGTGGGCGAGATCCTCGTGCTGATGGGCGCCCTCGGAACCCTTGTTTTCGCCTTGGCCGCCCGCTGGACAGGCGATCCCGCCCTGCCACGCGCCGTCCTGTCGCGCACCATGGCCGTCCGTTCCGGGTTCGAGATCGTCGGGCGGCTTTTTTATGCACTTGCCGTCGCCCTGACCCCGCTTTCGGTGGCCTCGGCCATCCTGCAAGCCACGCCGCTTCTGGTGGTGCTGGGTGCCTCGGTGATCTTTGGCGAAAAGGTCGGCCTTTGGCGCTGGCTTTTGATTCTCGCCGGATTTGCCGGGGTGCTGATCATCGTCAAACCGGGGGTCGAGGGGTTTTCGCCCCTGTCCCTTCTGGCGCTGCTGGCCATGGCAGGCTTTGCCGGGCGCGACCTTGCCACCCGCGCAGCACCACCTGCTTTGTCCAATGCTCAGCTTGGCGTGGCGGGGTTCTTGATGCTGACCCTGTCCGGCGTGATCATTCTGACTGTGACCGGCGGGGCTGCCCTGCCCGACCTGCCCAGCCTGGCCCTGCTGGCCGGTGGCAGCCTGTTCGGCATCAGCGCCTATGCCGCCCTGACCCAGGCCATGCGGCTGGGCCAGGTCGCCGTGGTCACACCCTTCCGCTACACCCGCCTGCTCTTTGCCCTTGCCATCGGTGCCCTGGCCTTTGGCGAGCGGCCCGACGCAGCCACTTTGGCCGGCTCGGCCCTGATCGTTCTGTGTGGCGTGATCCTTCTGACCCGCCGCACCTAGACCGGGATGGGGTTTCATGGAACCAAAGAGCCTATCGGAAATCGCGTTCAAGCGAATGCGAGAGGCAGCGATTTCCGCGACCATGCAAACCCATCCCGCTTTAACAAACCGTTAATCCGGCGCGATTTTAGCGAGATTTCCCCGTCTAGCCGCTTTTTGTTCTGCATTTGGAAACAATGACACAAGTTTGACGCTTTCGCGTCAAAAAAATGGCGAATTATGGCCATCGGTTGTGTCGGCGGACCGCAAGGGCGCCGCACGCTTCAGCGCAAGGGCCGGGCCGATGTATGCCAAGGGTTTCTCCAGATTAGACCTCGAAACGCCCCGGGAAAAGCCGCGTCACAGGCTTCTGCCCGTCGCCCCGGTGTCTGGCGGCATCCTGGCCGGCACGATGATCGAAACGCCCGCGGGGTGGCAACCTGTCGAATCCCTGCGCATCGGCGGCTTTGTTCACACTCTGGACGGCGGCCCGACCCGCGTTCTGGCCCTGAACCGCCGCATTGTGGGGCCCGATGCCCAAGTTGCCGTGATCCATGTGCCGGGCGGGCATTTCGATGCTTGCAGCGACCTCATGCTTATCGCGGGCCAGCATGTGCTGATCGACACGCTGGATCAGGCCAACCCGGGTGCCGCCCCCTATGTTCTTGTTCCCGCCCGTGCCCTTGCCGCCGACCCGATGGTCAGCTTTGCCTGTCTGGACCAGCAGATCGAAGTCATCACCCCGCTCTTCGCCGAGGAAGAGGCGATCTTTGTCAACACCGG
>JAYSWK010000306.1:0-4382 GCA_043718085.1 Rhodobacterales bacterium | reverse complement strand
GGGCGATGTGATCGGGCTGATCGAGGTGATGAAAAGTTTTCACGAGGTGAAATCCGACATCGCTGGAACCGGTTTGAAATTCATCACCGACAACGAAGATCCCGTCATGGCGGGCGCAATCCTGGCAGAAGTTACCTGATGTTGAAACGGCTTCTCATCGCCAACCGGGGAGAGATCGCCGTGCGCATCATCCGCGCCGCGCGCGATCTGGGCATTGCCACGGTCGCGGTCTATTCCGATGCCGACGCCACCGCCTTGCATGTGCAGCTTGCGGATGAGGCGGTGAACATCGGCCCCCCAGCGGCGAAGAAAAGCTATCTGAACAGCGCCAATATCCTGAAAGCCGCCGCAGACACCGGCTGCGACAGCATCCATCCCGGCTATGGGTTCCTTGCCGAAAACGCCGCATTTTCCGATGCGGTCACCGGGGCCGGCCTGACCTTTGTCGGCCCTTCAGGGGACGCGATCCGACTGATGGGCGACAAGGTTGCCGCCCGGTCTGCCGCACATGCCGCGGGGGTTCCGATCGTTCCGGGTTCCCTGGGCCGGGTTGATGGCATCGGGGCCGCACGCCATATCCTGATCGACACCGGCTTTCCGGTCATGATCAAGGCGGCTGCGGGGGGCGGGGGGCGGGGCATCCGCATCGCCGCCAATCTGGCCGAGTTTGAGCAGGCCTTTCCGCAGGCCGAGGCCGAGGCGCTGGCGGCCTTTGGCGACGGCGGGCTTTACATGGAAAAGGTCATCACCAAGGCCCGCCATATCGAGGTGCAGATCCTTGGCGATGGCACGGACGCGATCCATTGCTTTGAACGCGAATGCAGCCTGCAGCGGCGGCGCCAGAAGGTCTGGGAAGAAGCCCCGTCGCGCGCCCTTTCCCCCCGGCTGCGTGACGAGTTGTGCGCCAGCGCCGTACATCTGGCGCGGGCGGTGAACTATTCCGGCGCGGGCACCGTCGAATATCTTTACGATCAGGATGCCGACCGGTTCTATTTCATCGAGATGAACACCCGCATCCAGGTGGAACATCCGGTCACCGAAATGATCACCGGCCTTGATCTGGTGGCCGAGATGCTGCGCATCGCGGGGGGTGAGCCGCTACGCCTCTGCCAGTCGGATGTCAGGGTCTCCGGCCACGCCATCGAGGTGCGCCTGAACGCCGAGGACCCCGCCCGCAATTTCGCCCCCTTCCCCGGCACAGTGGACAGCCTTCGCATTCCCGGCGGCCCCGGCGTGCGTTTTGATAGCATGCTCTACCCCGGCTATACCGTGCCGCCATTCTACGACTCGCTCCTGGCCAAGCTGATCGTGCATGCCGAAACCCGCGAAGCCGCGATCATCCGGTTGGCCCGTGCCCTGTCGGAACTGCGGATCGACGGGTTGAAGACCACCAAGCCGCTGTTTCAGGCGCTGGCCGACGACGCCGCTGTGCAGACGGGCGATTTCCACACCCGCTGGCTGGAGGGCTGGTTGGAAACCCATGCCAACCGGCTGATCCCCAAAATTGAGCCATAGGAGAAACCCATGTCGATCCGTTTCAGCTTTGGCGGCGACGAGCACATCTTCGCGGAAGTTTCCGAAGAGATGTCGCTGGAAGCCTTTTTCACCAGCCTGTCGATGACCAATGCCGTCAAACAGGCCGGTATCAGGGGCGTGACCGAGATTTGCCCGGCCAACGCCAGCTTTCAGATCAAATACGACCCCGATCAGATCAAGGCCGGCGACCTTTTGCGCGAGTTGCAGTCGATGGAAGGGGCGGCCAGCAAATCGGGTGCCAGCCTGAACACCCGCATCATGGAGATTCCGGTCTACTACCAGGACCCCTGGACGCATGAGACGTTGATGCGCTTTCGCGAGCGCCACCAGGACCCCAAGGCCACCGATCTGGAATATGCGGCGGCGGTGAACGGATTGGGCTCGATCGAGGATTTCGTGACGGCCCATTCCAGCCAGCCGTGGTTCGTTTCAATGGTTGGTTTCGTGGCGGGCCTGCCGTTTCTTTATCAGATGGTCGAACGCCAGCGGCAGTTGCAGGTGCCCAAGTACCTGCGCCCGCGCACCGATACCCCCAAACTGACCATCGGTCACGGGGGCTGCTTTAGCTGCATCTATTCGGTGCGCGGCGCGGGCGGCTATCAGATGTTCGGGGTCACACCGATGCCGATCTACGATCCGAACCAGCAGGTCAGTTACTTGCGCGACGAGATGTGCCTGTTCCGTCCCGGCGACATCGTCAAATGGAAACCGATCACCCGCGACCAATACGACGCCGATATCGAGGCGGTGAACGCCAATGCATTCCAGCCGACCATCCGCGAGGCCAGCTTTTCGCTTGCCGCTTTCAACAAAGACATCAACGGCACCAATGCCAAGCTGATGGAGGTGCTTCATGGCCATTGAAATCGCAGCCCCCGGTCTGTCAACCACGGTGCAAGACCTGGGCCGACCCGGATATTACCACCTTGGCATCCCGATCTCGGGCGGGATGGACCGCTTTGCCTTGCGCGCCGCGAATATGCTGGTCGGCAATGACGAGGGGGCCGCGGTGCTGGAAGCGGTGTTCCTGGGCCCCGAAATCGAGTTCACGCAAAGCGCGACCGTGGCGGTAACCGGGGCGGACCTGCCGCCGAAAGTGAACGGCGACGCGCGCCCAACCTGGGAGGCCTTTCCGGTGAAGGCGGGCGACAAGCTGTCGTTTGGCTATCTGAAGGCCGGCGCGCGGGCCTATATCGCCATTTCGGGAGGGGTTGACGTGCCGCTGAAACTTGGCTCGCGGTCAACCTATACGCTGGGTGCACTGGGCGGCCATGAAGGCCGGGCGCTGAAGGCAGGTGATCGTCTTCCACTGGGGCACGCGGGCAAGGGCGGCGGGGCGATACCGGCGCATCTGCGGCGTGGCCCCGGAAACCCTGCCGAATTGCGCATGGTGCCGGGGCTGTACTGGCACCGCATCACCGCCGAGGCCGGCAAAAAGTTCTTTGCCGATACCTGGAAAGTTGCCCCAGAGGCTGATCGGATCGGCTATCGCTTCAAGGGCGGCCAACCACTGGATTTCCTGCCCCGCACGCCACCTTTTGGCGCCGGGTCCGACCCATCCAACATCGTTGATGCCTGCTACCCCTATGGCTCGGTTCAGGTGCCCTCGGGCACGGAACCCATCGTGTTGCACCGCGATGCCGTTTCCGGTGGCGGCTACATGATGTTGGGTGCGATCATTTCGGCCGATATGGATCTGATCGGACAGCTGCAACCGCACAGCCCGGCCAGGTTTGTCGATGTGACCATGGATCAGGCCCTGGCCGCCCGCGCCGACCGGAAAGCCGCCATCCAACGTGTTCGAAGCCACTTGAACCGATAACCCCAAAGGGGACGCAACCATGGGCCAGCATCTGGCCCCGGCGCATCCTGCCGGGGCACATGTTCAGCATATCCTAGTCGCGCGCCCGCGCCTCTTTGGGCGTGATGCCATAGCGTGCCCGGAACGCACGGGAAAACTGGGCCTGATCGGCAAAGCCGCGCGCATAGGCAATCTCGCCGATCGCGCGCCTGTCGCTGGCGTTGGCAAGGTCTTCGCGTGCGGCCGCCAAACGCTGATCGCGGATCCAACTTCCAAGCGTCTGGTTGGTGTCGCGCAACAGTTCGTGCAGATAGCGCACCGAAACACCGCATCCCGCCGACACTTCATCTGGCCCGAGATCGGGGTCGTCGATATGGCGGCGCACAAAGGCCTCGATCCGCGCAAGATGGGCCGCACGCACCGTCGAGCCACCGGAATTCAGAACCCGCTCATCCGACTGCAACGCCAGCGCCAGCAAATCCACCAATTGCCGACCGACCGTGCTGCGGGTTTCCTCGGTCATGGCGTCATAACGCTGCGGGATCAGGTGCACCATATCGACAAACAACCCGTTAGCTCCGTTGGTGGCGTCGAATTCAAGACTGCAAAACCGGTCCGGAGCGCGCACCCGGCCGCCAAACATTTCCATCGACAGCTTCATCACCCACAGATCCGCGGCCTCGGCATGGCTGAATTCATAGGGCTCGTGGCTGCGTTCGATGAAGAAGGCACCGGGATTGGCCCGCACTTCGCGGCCGCCTTGGGTGAAACGCACCTCGGATTTCGCAGGCAGGGTCACCAGGAACTCTTCCGGGCCGCGCACCTGCAAATGCTTGGGCAACCGCCGATAGATCATGGCATCCGCGGTCAGGCGCGACAGGGAAACCTGCCCCAATTGCCACATCGACAATTCGCCATCAAAGGCTTCGGGGCGACGGAACGACAGGTCCAGCGGGAAGTAGGCGATGCCGATCGCCTCGTGCCAATGACGGCTGCGTGCGGCCAGATCAACGCCTTTGGTCGTGATGGTGGTCTTCATCGCATG
>JAYSWK010000305.1:0-1722 GCA_043718085.1 Rhodobacterales bacterium | reverse complement strand
GGCCCATGTCCAGCGTTTTTTGGCGTCACGCGGCTGCGTGACGGGGGGGTGGGAGGAGGCGGCGCATGGCGATGTCATCGACAAGGACAAGACCTATCTGGTCGGCTGGCGCGATGTCGCGGTCAGCGGCAAACTGGCGGCCGAGGGTTATAACATCGTCGTCAGCCCTGGGCAGGCCTATTACCTTGACATGGCGAACAGTCTGGATTGGTCAGAACCCGGAGCCGGCTGGGCTGGCTGGTCTGGCCCGCGCGAGACATACGACTTTGATCCGCTTGACGGCTGGACCGAAGATCAGCGTCGCCGCTTCATGGGCATTCAGGCCTGCATCTGGTCCGAACCAATGACCGACCGCGCGGTTTTTGACCGGCTGACATTTCCACGCCTGTCGGCAATTGCCGAAACGGCCTGGAGCCCGGCGGCAGAAAAATCCTGGGACCGGTTCAGCACGCTGTCGTCTATGATGCCAATTCTCTACGGGTATTGGCAAGTCTGATGCGCATCGCGGTCGGAGGATTTTATACAGAATCAAGCACCTACAACCCGGTCTTGACGCGGATTGCCGACTTTCATCAATTGCGCGGGCAGGCGTTGCTGCAAGATCCATACTTCGCCTTCCTCGCCGATTTCGAGGCGGACTTTCTGCCGGTTCTGCATGCACGGGCGATTCCCGGCGGCCCGGTCGAAGCGGCAACCTATCACGCCTTCAAGGCCGAGCTTCTGGCCGGTTTTGCGGCAAATCTGCCGCTTGACGGGGTCTATCTTGCCATGCACGGCGCGACCTTTGTCGAGGGAATGGAAGATGCCGAGGGTGACTTTATTTCGGCGGTTCGCGCCTTGGTTGGCCCCGATTGCCTGATCGCTGCCAGCTATGACCTGCACGGCAATCTCAGCCAGCGCATCATAGACGCGCTGGACATTTTCGCCTCATACCGCACAGCGCCGCATATTGACGAAGAGAAGACCAATCGGCGGGCGGTGCGGATGCTGGTCCGGGCGCTGCGCACAGGCGCGCGCCCGCAGACGATCTGGGTTCCGGTGCCGGTGCTGTTACCCGGCGAGCGGACCAGCACCGCAGATGAGCCTGCACAGGGCTTCTATTCCGGCCTCGCGGGCTTTGAAGGGCAGGGGGTCTGGGATGTTTCGTTTCAGGTGGGCTATGTTTGGGCCGATGAGCGGCGCGCCACGGCAGCGGCAGTGGTGACGGGCACCGATGCTGCCCGCATGGGGCAGGTCGCGGCACAGGTTGCCACAGACTACTGGGACCATCGCCGGGAATTTGGCTTTGGGGTAAAGACTGCGCCGCTTGCGCGGTGTCTCAGCGACGCATTGTCCAGTCGGACTCACCCCGTTGTGCTGGCTGACGCCGGTGATAACCCGACCGGTGGTGGGGTGGGGGACCGGGCAGATGTTCTGGCAGCGCTTTTGCAGGCCGGGGCGCAGGGCGTGATCCTGGCGGGCATTGCCGACACCCCGGCGACTGATGCGGCCTACGCCGCTGGTGTCGGCGCGCCGATCAAGGTCAGCATCGGCGGCACACTTGACCCCACAAGCCGGGCGGTTGTGGTCGAAGGTCTGGTCTTGTGTCTTGGGGCAGCAGATAATCGTTCAGATCGGCAAGCGGTTCTTGAAATTGGGGGAATTCGGTTGGTTGTCACCGCGCGTCGGCGCCCTTTCCACGCGTTGACCGATTTCACTGACCTTGGTCTTGATCCACGCACG
>JAYSWK010000304.1:0-4384 GCA_043718085.1 Rhodobacterales bacterium | reverse complement strand
GGACCGGGCCAAAGATCTCTTCCCGTTCGATGGTCATGCCGGGTTTGACATCGGCAAAGATGGTGGGCTTGACATAGAAGCCGCGGTTGAACCCTTCGGGCAGGCCGGGGCCGCCAGCGACAAGGCGCGCACCTTCGTCGATGCCTTTCTGGATATAGGACTGGATCTGGTCCCACTGGCGCTTGTTCACCACGGGGCCGATATGCTTGCCCGGTTCATGGGCGGAGCCGACCCTGATCGAGGCGGCAACCTCGGCCGCGATGGTGACGGCGCGGTCATAGACCGAACGTTCGACCAGCATCCGCGAGGGCGCGTTGCAGGATTGGCCGGAATTGGCCATCATGTGGCGCACGCCGCGTTCGACGGCTTTGGGATCGGCGTCGGCAAAGATCAGGTTGGCCCCCTTGCCCCCCAGTTCCAGCGTCACGCGTTTCAGGCTTTGCGCGGCGGCAACCGAAATGGCGCGGCCCGCCCCGGTCGAGCCGGTGAAAGAAATCATCTCGACATCGGGGTGGCTGGACAACTGGCTGCCCACGCCCTTGCCATCGCCATTGACAAGGTTGAATACGCCGGGCGGCAGGCCCGCGTCATGGCAAAACTCGGCAAAGATCATCGCGTCAAGGGGGCTTTCCTCGGACGGTTTCATGACGCAGGTGCAGCCGGCCAGAATGGCGGGAATGGCCTTGAGGGCGATCTGGTTCATCGGCCAGTTCCACGGCGTGATCAGGCCGACGACGCCGATGGGTTCCAGCGCGATCTGGGTTGTGGGCGCATGGGGGCCAAGGGGGCGGATCCATTGGATATGGTCAAAGGCGGTCAGGAAGTTTTCCAGATGCCAGGGCAGGCAGGGGGCCTGGCTTGTGCGGGCCATGTCGATGGGCGCGCCCATTTCGGCGGAAATGGCCAAGGCCAGGTCTTCGACCCGGGCGGTATATTGTTCCAGGATGCGCACCACGGCGGCGCGGCGTTCGGCAGGGGGTGTGGCGGCCCACAGCGGGAAGGCGGCCTTGGCGGCGGCGACGGCGGCGTCTGTGTCCGCCGCAGAGCCCAGCGAGATCACGGCGCAGGGTTCCTCGGTCGAGGGGTCGATCACCGCGCAATCGCGGGGGGTTGCGGGCATGACCCAGCGGCCATTGATGTAGAATTCGCGACGGGTGATCATGGGGGCCTCCAAGGGGTTGGCCGGACCTTTGCACCGGGGCGTGGGCGAGGCAAGAGCCCAAGCGGCGTCTGGTTCGACGTCAGCGACTTTGCGGCGGGGCTTGGGGCTGATATAGGGGGGCATGTTTGGATTTTTGACACGCGGTCGCAACATCACGCGGATTGCCATTGACCCGCCCGCGCCAAGGCCCGGCCGCGCGGGGCTGGCGCTGGTCCTGATCGTGCGCAACGAAGTGGCCCATATCGCCGAATGGGCGCGGTTTCATCAACTGGCCGGGGTGCGGCACTTTTACGTCTATGACAATGGGTGCTCGGATGGGACGATCCAGGCGCTGGGGTTTCTGGGCGACGCGCTGACGGTGGTGCCATGGGATCAGAAGCTGCGCGGCAATGGGTTGGAGTTGCACAATCAGGTTCTGGCCTATGCCCATGCCACGCGGAACTTTGGCGGGCGGTGGCGCTGGATGAGCTATCTGGATGTCGATGAATTTCTGGTGCCGAAAGGTGCCGGGCTGGATGAAGCGCTGGCCGGGCTGGATCAATGCCGCAACATCAGCCTGCCCTGGCATATGTTTGGCCGCGCGGGGCATGTGCAACCCCCGGCGGGCGGGGTTCTGGCCAATTACACGCGGCGCAATCCGGACCCGATGAGCGATGCCAAGGGGCTGCGGAATTTCAAGATGATCGTCGATCCTTGCCATGTCACGGCGATCAAGGTTCATACGGTCGAGACGGATGGCGCAGGCGACACCTTCAATGACCGGGGCCAGGTGTTCAGCGCGCGGAGGCGGGAAGGGCGGAGTTTCTATTCGGCCGAACGGATCCAGCTGAACCATTATTACACCCGGTCGGATGCCGAGTTGCTGGCCAAGATGGCGCGGGGGCCCAATTTGACCACGCCGGATGCCGATCACCAGCGCCGTGTCATGCGCAAGGTCGCGGCAATCGAAGCGGATGAGATCGAGGACCGTTCCGCGCTGGAGTTTCTGGGGCGGAAAGGGGTGACGCCGGGCGATCTGCTGTAGAACGGCTTTCCAAGCGGGGGTGCATGTGTGGAAAGCTGTTTTTCTTCACCGGGGATGGTGCTGAACGAGTGGAATTCCGTTCCAGATGCCTTAAGTTGAGGTCAACACCAAACCGACAGAGGTTCCCATGGCAATTCGCATCAATGATATCGCGCCTGACTTTACCGCCCCGTCGACGGCGGGCGAGATCAGGTTTCATGACTGGCTGGATGGGCAATATGCCATCATCTTCAGCCATCCGCGTGACTTTACCCCGGTTTGCACGACCGAATTTGGCGCGGTGGCGCAGCTGTCGCAAGAGTTTGCCAAGCGCAAGACGAAGGTGATCGGCGTGTCGGTGGACTCGGTGCAGGATCACCAGAAGTGGAAGGCCGACATCGAGGCCTTTGGCGGTGCCCCGGCGGATTTTCCGATCATCGATGACAGTTCGCTGAAAGTGGCCAAGGCCTATGACATGCTGGAGGCCGACTATTATCTGCCAACCGAGGGGCGCACGCCGGCCCATTCCTCGACCGTGCGGACGGTTTATATCATCGGGCCGGACAAGAAGGTCAAACTGTCGATGACCTATCCGATGACCGTGGGCCGCAACTTTGCCGAGATCCTGCGGGCGCTGGATGCCGTGCAGATGACCGATGGCAAGCCGCTGGCCACCCCGGCGAATTGGGAAGTCGGGCAGGATGTGATTGTCGCGCTGGCCTTGAACAACGAACAGGCCACGGAACGCTTTGGCGCGCTGGACATCAAGCTGCCGTATCTGCGCTTTGCCAAGGCGCCGAAGTAGCGGCGGCTTGGCGGCGCCCGATCCGGGCCCCGGGGGGTGACCCTGGGGGGCGCTGGCTTGCGGGCTGTGGTGCGGGTTGGCATAAGGGCGCAACCCGGTGGAGCCCCGATGTGCAGAGCGAACTGATCATTTCGACCTATCAAAAGCCGGCCTATCTGGCGCTGGTGCTGCAAACTTTGGCGGGACAGAGTCGCATGCCGGACCGGCTGTGCATCGCGGATGACGGGTCGGACACGCGGACGGCGGCGGTGGTCGCAGGGTTTCAGGCAACGCTGCCGTCCCTGTCCGTGCGGCATGTCTGGCATCAGGATCAGGGATTTCGCAAGACATTGATCCTGAACACCGCCGTTGTGTCATCGACAGCGGATTATCTGATATTCATCGACGACGATTGTGCCATGCATCCGGGTTTTATCGCGCGCCATCTGGCCCTGGCCGAGCGGGGGCGCTTTGTGACGGGCAGCGTCATCCGGTTGTCGGAGGCGATGACGGCGACCTTGCTGGCCCGGGGGCGGATCGGCTGGACCGACCGGGGGCGGCCAGAAGGCTGGGCGCCACGCGGCCCGTCGGAATGGCTGAAGTCGATGCCTTATCCTGCCGGGGTCATGGGCTGGCTTGACCGCATGTCGCCGGTCAAATGCAACTGGGCGGGGGGCAATTCCGCGACCTTCCGCGAACATATCCTGGCGGTAAACGGCTTTGACACCCGCATGGAATATGGCGGCGAGGACAAGGAGTTTGGCGCGCGGCTGACCAATGCGGGCATCCGGGGGCGGCATCTGCGCTATAGCGCGCCCCTTTATCATCTGGAACATCCGCGCGGCTATGTGGACGCCGAGGTCAAACGGCGAAACCGCGAGATCATCGAGGCGACACGGGCCACTGGAAAAGTGCGGACCGACAGCGGGATTGCGGACGGCTAAAGCGTGTCTGGTTCCGGTTGAATCGAAAAACGCTGCCTCTCGCATTCGCTCGAACGCGCATTTCGATGAGTTTGCTTCCATGAAACCTCATCCCGCTCTAACGCTTGAAACAGTAAACGTCGTGGTCCTTGCTGACCTGGCGCAAACCCGCCGCCCGAACCTGCTGCAGCATGATCGCCAGATCCGCCACACCGTTCGGGTAATTCTTTGGGTGGGTTTCCAGGATCAGCACCGAAACACGCGCTAGGACTGCGGGCTCATTTGCGATCATCGCTAGTTCTGCGCCTTCAATATCGCTGACCAGTGCTAGGCCGTCCTGTGGCAATCGCGCCGCCAGATCGGCAAGGCGAACCACGGGCACCGGAACGCCCGCCGCCCCTGACGCTGCCAGTCGGCCGACATGGGCATTGCGGCCGAGGGCAAAGCGGATTTCGGTGGCACCGGAATAGTCCACGGCGGCCTGGATAACCTCGGTCTTGTCTGGCGCGGCC
>JAYSWK010000303.1:0-1727 GCA_043718085.1 Rhodobacterales bacterium | reverse complement strand
GCCGATGTGAACGTGCTGGCCGATGCCGATATCCGCCAGGGCATCAAGGATTTCTCCGACTGGCCGACGATCCCACAGCTTTACGTCAAGGGCGAATTTGTCGGCGGCTGCGATATTGTCACCGAAATGACCATCTCGGGCGAACTGGACGCGCTTTTTGACGCCAAAGGTGTGGCCTATTCCAAGGACGCCGCCGACAAGATCCGCGAAGCGAACGGCTGACAAGATGATCCCCAGAGTCTGTCTGGCGATAACAGAATCGCCGGACAGACTCTGACCTTTTGTTTTTACGCGTGTCGGACGACAAAACCGGTATCCACTTTTGTCTGACACGCGTCTAGTGCCGCCTGACAGAACAAAACATCGGACCTGGCATCCAGGTCTGGCGCTGCGCCCTTTCTGCACTCCCTGATCTTTAAGGTTGCGGAGTCCCCAGGCAGCTTTCAAAAATGACGACCTCCTGATCGCCATCAATCCAGGAAAGCCGCGACTCATTGCCCTTCCCCCACCATTCATAGCCGGGTTGCCCATCGGGAACCGCATAGCGGGCGCCCGACGCGGCGGGCTGAGTGCGCAGACCGATCTGCCGTCCTTCAACCTGCAAAACCACAAGCGACTCGTCGTCGGAGTTTATATATGTCGCAGACACCGCCGCGCCGCGATCGCAACTGTACGCGATGGTCTGCATATCCATTTTCGCCATGGCCGTGCCGCCCCAAAAAACCGCCACAAGCGGCACAAACAGCTTTATCACTTTCAAAGCATCACCTTTCACATTCGGCTTCAAAGCGCCGCACTTTCCTCAACCCGGTCGGCCAAAGCCTCGGCCCGCGCGGCGATCTCGGCCAGGGTGTCCATCACCGATGATGGCATCACCGGCACTTCCACCCGCTCGACCGTGGTCCGTGCCGACGTCGCCACCCGCTCGGCCAAGGACGTGCGTTCCTCCAACACGCGCAGCTGATCCTCAAGCCCCGCCGTACGGTCAGCCAGCATCAGCGCCGCCATCAACAGCATCCGCGATTCCGGCAACCGCCCCATCTGCCCGATCAGCGTTGAGGCCTCATTGTCCAGAAGCTTCGCCGCTGCCCGCAAGAAGTGTTCCTCGCCGGCCTGACACGACACATCAAAATCCCGCCCCCCGATGGAAATCCGCACCTCCGCCATCATGCCACCTCACCAATCAGGGGTTTCAGCTCCGCCAGAATTTCTTCGATCTCGGCCATCTCCGCCGAACGCGCAGCGCGCAGCGCTTCAATCTCGGTCAGGAATGACTGATTAAGCAGCGCAGGCTCGGTCACCCCATCCTGCGCGGCATCACTCAGCGATTGATTGACCGATACCAGATCCGCATTCAGGCGCCGTTGTCGCTGCAACTCTGCGCCTGCCAGATCAAGCTGCTGGGTCAACCTCCCAACCTTCTTTTCAAGATCGGAAACGATGGTTTCCTGCTTGTCCTTTATCGCACGCACCCGCTCGGTCAACTGGGCGTTGGCGCTGCGTTCAGCGTCCAGCTCACTGCGCAACGCCTCAACTTCATCAATGCCGCGTGACCCGGACACCTCGGCCGCCTTGGTGCCAGTCGGTGCGATATCGCCGCCGATTGTCAGGGCGTCCACCCCCCGGTCGATACGTTCCAGCGCAAAAAGAATACGCCGTTCCAGCTCGGAAATATCCGTCATCCTCAGGGCTCCCCCGGTCCGCTTTCATTCACTCCACCCGCTGTC